>JAJYTI010000222.1 GCA_021793135.1 Bacteroidota bacterium | reverse complement strand
GAGCCCTTTTTACTGGAAAACAATTTCATAGCATAGCCATAAACTATTCCAGCTATAGCCCATACAATGAATCCAACTATAACGCTACGAGTGGTAATAGGTTCTTTTGTAATAAGTGGATATATTATTGACATTAATAAAAACATTACTACGCCCCAGCTAAGTCCTGTATAAAACCAAGAGTTTTCGTCAAAATAATTGGGAGTATCTTCAGTATTAATGTTCTGGTATCTTGCAGGTTGTTTGGCAAGCCAGTTTTCTTTTAAATTTTTTCGGAACCAGCCCCAGAAAGGAAAAGTAATCATTAGTGCCAGAAAGGTGAAAATATTCATTACACACGGAATAATTTCTTTGCAATTTGGGCAGTAGAGACCAAACCAATTTTTAAAAGCCGTTCCGTTTTGTGTAGACCAAGTTCGCCCGTCATGTAAGGTCTCACAATGTGGACAAGGGATATAAGATCTTTCTATTCTGGGTTTATCTATGGTTTTATCTTCTAAGCTAATTTTTGGAACACGTTGACCAAAAAATAACTCATTGATAACTAAAGCAGGATTTATCATCCAATGTAAAACCATGAAGTTCTTCCAGCTGTAAACTTTATATCTTTTTTTATCAAGCTTCATTTCTTTGAAATAATATTTATAATGATTTTCTTTTTTTCGAATCCTACAAATGATTGAGGAAAATAGAATTCATAGTAACTATTAGTAATATAACAAATGCTTTCCAATAGTAGTATTAAGACTTAATACATCAAAAAAATATAATGTATTGGACAAGTAAAGCTTTCCCTAACTTTTGTACTAATTTAATTATGTCAATTTAATATCGTGTTTTCTTAATTCCTCTAAAATATCTAATCGCATTTTACTTTTTGTACTTTCTACACTATATATATGATTGGTATTAAATTGTAAAGCAAACTTTAAATTAGCACCATCAAAAGTTTTTAAATCTACTTTTGGAGGAGGATCTTGTAAAATGTCTTTATTGTTTTTAGCTACATCAAGTAGTATAGATTGCAGGAGGTCTACATCAACGTCTTGTGCAACTTTTATAGAAATACTGAACTTAGCCGTATTATTTCCATACGATAAATTTACAATATGATTTTTTGTTAAGACAGAATTGGGAACAATCATCATTGTGTTTTCTCTTGTTAGAATTATTGAGGTTCGAAATTTTATTTCTCTAACTCTACCAACAATATCTCCTATCTGTACAACATCGTTTGCTTGAATTGATTTGTCCATTAATAAAATAATACCCGAAACAAAGTCTAATACAAGATTCTGTAAGCCTAATCCAATTCCTACTAAGATAGCACTACCTCCTATTAAAACAGGAGATATGTTTACTCCTAATGTTCTAAAAACAAATAGTAAAGTGATGAAAATAGTTAAGTATCTTATCACTTGCGATATAGCAAACTTTTTTCCTATATCCATTCGGTTATCTTTATAGATAACTTTTCGTATAAATCTATATAAGAATATACTAATAACAATTATTAAAATTGTTGCGACTATCTGGAGAAGAGTAAGCTTGTATTTATCAGTGTGAATTAAATGATAATCAAGAAAATTAGAAATGCTTAGCATGTTAACTATTCTGATTTAAAGTTGTATATATAATAAAAATATATAAAATTATTACTTCATGACTCTTTTAGTAAGGTGCATTATCTGTAAATTAACAATTGAGTTGTTTTGGATAATAGTGAAGAGGTTTTATTAAAATGGGTGTTATTGTGAAATAGCAGTTTATCCAGCCTCACCTAATATGCGTGTTAATCGTAGGTCTTCTTTTTCAAATTTTAATGTCAATATTCTAGGGATATTAGTTTGGTCATCTTCATCAAAATACTCTCTTATATCTTCTATTTTTAAACCATATTTTTTTGCAGATGTGGTAAATTCAGAAATATTATGTGTAAAACAAGGAACTACTTGTTCGCCTTCTTCTGTAAGGAATCTAGCTTTAGAACCAGAGTATTGTTTAAAAGGATGTAATTCTCCTATATAAAGGGTTCCGCCAAATTTCATGCGATCCGCAATAAGCTTTATAACTCTGTCTATATTTTCAATATGTTCTAAAATTAAACTACATACTACTAGATCAAATTGTTTATCGGTAAAGTCCCAAACTTTATTAATATCTGCTTTGAGAAATTCTACATTCTCGTGAACTACTTTCTTTCTAGCTATGTTTAGCATTTTATCTGATAAGTCTATTGCTAATATGCTTTTTCCTTTTGTAATTAGCCATTCCGTATTTTTACCTGTGCCGCATCCAATCTCTAAGCAGTTTTCAAAATCGATTTCTTCCAAGGTTTCTCTTAGAGAAATAGCTTCTAAGTCTCTTGTTTTATTCTGATTAGTATCATATTGATTTGACCATTGGTTATATGCTTCTTCTATATTCATCTTATCTGCTATTGAGTTGTGGATTATTTATTTACGAAACTTAGATTTTCGTTTTAAAATGGTGAATTTGTATAAAAGTAAGAAAATAATCGATAGATAAATCAATTAGATTATTGAGAGGTGGCATCAAGAACATTTTAAAAATCTTTCTTTTCAAAAGGCCAATCTTTCCTATCTTGTAAACTTGTATTTTTGATTTAGCATTTATTGGAATGGCAAAAGAAACTTGGAAAAAATGGTTTAGTTATATCATACCACAGACTAAATATGTAAAGTCTGAGGTAAATGGCCATTTGGAGGTTGGGTGGATTGAAGGAAGAAAGGTGCTGGATAGCCAACATGCTAATTACTCTTATGGACCTTTACAGGATGTTTTAGAATATGGATTAAAGCAAATGTCTTTAGACAAGGTAAATACTGTTTTAGTTTTGGGTATGGGGGCAGGTTCCATTATTCAATCCTTACGTAATAAGTTTTGTTATACAAAATCTATTGTTGCCGTAGAATTCGATCCTGTAATAATACAAATCGCAGAAGAAGAGTTTGGTATTGTAGCAAATAATCAGTTAGAAATTCATTGTGATGATGCCGAAAATTTTGTTGAAAACGATAAACGAACCTATGATTTGATTATCGTAGATGTATTTGTTGATAAAGATGTTCCCGAGGAGTTTTATGGGAGTAGATTTTGGCGAAATTTGAATTTAAGGGCAAATCCAAATGCTCAAATATTATTCAATGCTGGCGTAGAAAATCTCGATAAGAAGTTTCAAGATAGCTTTTTAAATAAGTTGCCTAAAACCTTTAAATACAATATTCATACTGATGTATTAGGTGGGAATACATTAATCTTATTAGAAAAATAAAAGGAGGTTTATGTTATTACGTTAATTAATTATTAACACAGGGTCTATGTGTTAAGAATGTTTTTATCTTTTCACTATTTAAGACTATTTTGTAA
>JAJYTI010000221.1 GCA_021793135.1 Bacteroidota bacterium | reverse complement strand
GATCTATCTTCCAGAAAAAGAGTACGACACTATGCATATCAGTGGTTATGATTTAAACATGTACACTATAAAACCGGTAGATTTTGATCCTAATAAAGAATATCCAGTATTATTATATCAATATTCAGGTCCTGGCTCACAATCGGTAAGTGATTCATGGATAGGAGCGAATGACTATTGGCATATGTTGTTGGCACAAAACGGATATATAGTAGTATGCGTAGATGGTAGAGGAACAGGTTATAAAGGTGCAGCGTTTAAAAAGATGACGCAGAAAGAACTTGGTAAATATGAAGTAATCGACCAAATTCGAGTGGCAGAAAAACTAGCAGAAGAATCTTATATAGATGCCGATAGGATAGGGATTTGGGGGTGGAGTTATGGTGGCTTTATGTCGTCTAATGCAATATTCCAAGCTCCGGATGTGTTTTCTACAGCGATTGCAGTGGCTCCCGTAACCAGTTGGCGTTTTTATGATACTATATATACAGAACGCTATATGCAAACACCACAGGAAAACCCTTCGGGATATGATAATAATTCGCCGTTGACGCATGCAGCAAATTTAAAAGGGAACTTACTGTTAGTTCATGGTACTGCAGATGATAATGTTCATGTGGATAATACCATGAAGTTAATCGAAGCATTAATACAAAAAAATAAAGATTTTGATTGGTTGATTTATCCAGATAAAAACCATGGTATTTATGGTGGATATACTCGTTTGCATCTTTACAATAAGATGACCGAATACTTATTAAACCACTTATAAAATTCCCCAAAAACTAGAAACTAGAGAATATGGAAGCAATAAAGCATAAAACATTTTTTGGACACCCTGCAGGGTTATTAATTTTGCTCGCTACAGAAATGTGGGAGCGTTTTTCATTTTACGGTATGAAAGCCTTATTGCTTTTTTACCTAACACGTTATCACCTTTTTAGCGATAGTAGCGGATATGCTCTTTTGGGTAGTTATGCTTTCTTAGTATATGCTATGCCAGTTTTAGGTGGTCACCTTGCAGATAAGTATATAGGGTTTAGAAAGTCGATTACATTTGGTGCGATTCTACTAGTACTCGGTCACTTAGGGATGGCCTATGAGGGTCAAGCTGCTAAAATGGTAGATGGCGTTCGAGTCCAAGACGATTTTGCTTTGCAAGTTTTCTACTTTTCGTTAGCATTGATTGTTATGGGGGTTGGATTCCTTAAATCAAATATCTCGTCTATAGTAGGAGAATTATATGAAGAAAATGACCCCAGAAGAGATTCAGGATTCACCTTGTTCTATATGGGGATTAATGTAGGTGCATTATTGGCTACCATAGTCTGTGTGTATCTTGGAGAAGAATATGGATGGGGTTATGGATTTGGTGCAGCTGGAGTAGGTATGGTGCTAGGATTAATTGTTTTTATTGCAGGACGTCCCTATTTAGAAGGCCACGGAGAGCCACAGAGTTTAGAAGCAATTCGCAAGAAAAAATACGGTATCCGTGTAGAACATTGGATTTATATCTTAAGTGTATTGGGTACTTTCATCGTGTGGCAAATGATTCAGAGCCACTCTGTAGTACAAGCCTTATTGATGTTTGCAGGAGCCGGTTCTTTGGCATATATCATTTATTATGCAGCAAAGCATTTAGATAAAGTAGCTAGAGAGAAGCTTATAGCACTTACTATTCTTATTATTTTTACCGTTGTTTTCTGGTCGTTATTTGAGCAGGCGTATATGTCTTTAAACTTATTCGCAGAACGAATTATCGAATTAAGTGTAGCTGGTTTTGAACTGAAACCAGGTTGGTTCTTAGGGCTAAACTCTTTCTTTATTATCGTACTAGCTATTGTATTTTCTAAACTATGGGTATGGTTGGAAAAACGAAACCTAAACCCAAATACTTCAATTAAGTTTGCATATGCATTGATTTTAGTAGGATTAGGATTTGGTGCTTTAGTATTAGGAGGAGTAGTTTCTGGTGAAGAAGGTAAGGTGGCGTTCTACTGGCTTGTATTGGCTTATCTATTACATACTTGTGGGGAGTTATGTTTGTCACCGATTGGCTTATCGGTAGTAACCAAATTATCTCCACAAAAGATCTTAGGATTTATGATGGGAGTATGGTTCCTAGCTACTGCAAGTTCGGAGTTTATCGCTGCTAAGATATCAGACTTAGCAAGTGTAGATCACTTAGAAACAGGTGATTTTATCTCGACAAAAGCAGCCTATATCGATTTATATTTATACCTGTTTTATGCTGGGATAATTAGTGGTGTGGTGTTGATAATCTGTTCGCCGTTTATCAAGCGATTAATGCATGGAGTAAAATAATAAACATGAAGAAATATTTAGCAATTATATGGTTAGGGACTTTTCTTTTGTTTGCAAATGCAAGTTTTGCACAAGAGCTAGAGTGGATTAGAATGAATGAAGCTTTAGAATTGCAAAAGGAAAATCCAAAAAAGATACTGATGAAGGTATATGTGGAAGATGGTATCTGTGAATATTGTGAGCAATTGGATAAAGAGACGTTTAGTAATAAGAATCTAATCCGTTACGTAAAAGAAAATTACTATACCGTTTATCTAAATGGCGAAGGAAACGATGTTATTAATTACAACGATTTTGAATATACCAATCCGAATTATACAGAAGGAGCAAAAGGACGTAATAGTACTCATTTATTTGTAAATGCCTTACAGCTTTCTACATATCCTAGCTTAGTGTTCTTTGAATCGGATGGGAGTATTATCCAAGCTATTGGTGGCTTTAAAGACGCACAAGAATTGGAGTTGTATTTGCGTATGGTAGCTACCGATGAGTATAAAGAGATAACTACACCAGAAGCTTGGGAGGCCTATCAGAAAAAATTCAAAAGTACTTTCTAATAGTCGAATAGAAAATAAAAGAAACTAAACTATATAATCTACATCAGAAATAACAATCAAAATTATGGCAAAAGAAATAACCGTGGCCAGTGACCATGAGAATCTTTTTGAAAGTAAAGTTTTAGGACATCCAGCAGGACTTTTTGTTCTGTTTTTTACCGAAATGTGGGAGCGCTTCTCCTTCTATGGGATGCGTGTATTGTTGATAAACTTTTTAACTATTGCTGCAATCGGAAGTAATCCTGGATGGGAATGGTCTACTGGAAATGCTGGAGCACTTTTTGGTACTTATGCGGGTTTGCTTTATTTAACACCGATTCTTGGTGGAGTAATAGCCGATAGATTTACAGGGTATCGCTGGGCAGTATTTATTGGGTGTGTGGTTATGACTGCCGGACACGCATTTATGGCTTTTGAAACCGAGTTTTCACTCTATATGGGGTTAGCATTACTTGTTATAGGTACAGGATTCTTTAAGCCTAATATTACTTCTATTATTTCTGAGATGT
>JAJYTI010000220.1 GCA_021793135.1 Bacteroidota bacterium | reverse complement strand
GAAATTGCAATTGGTAATGAAGTTTCTCTTAGCACCTCAGCACAAAGAGAGATTACTGGAAAAATAGATTTTATTCATCCATTAGTAGATCCTTCTACTCGAACGGTGCAAATTCGTATCGAAATACCTAATGAAGAAAAGAAACTTAAACCTGGTATGCTTTTACATGCTAATATCAATACAACCAGTACCACAAACGAAGAACAAATTTTTATTCCAAAATCTGCTATTCTATGGACAGGTAAACGCTCTATTGTATACATAGCTCATAAAGAAAATGGACAAACTTTGTTTGAAATGCGAGAAGTTTTACTAGGAAATCGAAATGGCGATAGTTACGAAGTAATCCAAGGAGTAAAACCAAATGAAGAAATAGTGACCAATGGTACATTCACCATTGATGCGGCTGCACAATTACAAGGAAGAGAATCTATGATGAACCGAGAAGATAACCTTGCAATGCAATTATCTGAAGAAAATGAAAACAAACTACTTGCATTCATGGGTTACTACTTCGAATTAAAAGATGTTTTTGTTTCTTCTAGTGCCGAATCCATCTCTGAATATGCGGACAATCAATTGGATGCAATAGAAGAACTTAAAATTACATTAGATGAGAAAGCGCAGAAGCTATGGAAAACCGTACAGCAGCAATGGCAACATATTGCTCAAGAAAAGCAAGATGTTGTAAAACAACGAAAAGCTTTTAAAACTTTAAATGATCATTTACTACCAATTGCAAAAATGATATCTTCTCATAAAGAAACTTGGTATGTACAAGAATGTCCAATGGCAGACAACGACACTGGTGGACAATGGATTAGTTTAGAGGATAAAATAATCAATCCATATTTTGGTGATGCTATGCTACATTGTGGTGCAGTAGAACAAGTATGGTAATAACAAAGTAGTTGGTATCTTTGTATTTTTATAAAGAATCGACTACTTTGTTTTCTAAATTCAACATTTTCAATGAAAGAGGTAGAATCCATATTACATGATAAAAATGTCCGACCAACTGCTATGCGTCTATTGGTTTATCAAATTTTGTCTGAAAACAAAAATGCAATCAGTTTAACGGATATAGAAAATCAATTAAAAACGGCCGATAGAACAACACTCTACCGAACTATAAAAACTTTTGAAGAACAAGGTATTGTACATCCAATTGAAGATGGTACAGGTATTACAAAATACGCTTTGTGTGCAGCCTACTGCAATGCCGATAAACACAAAGATCTTCACCTCCACTTTCATTGTAAAGTATGTGAAGAAACCACTTGTTTAACCGAGTATAGCATTCCTCAAATTAGTATCCCAGAAGGTTATATTACCGAAGATATAAATTTCACTGTTTCTGGAGTTTGTAAAAAATGTAATCAAGGATAATGCACTTCCATTGCATTATCTAAGCTCCTATCTTTGCTTATAATAATAAATTATTATGAGCCACAATCATCAACATACTTGCTGTACTCCGGTAGAAAATAAACTTTGGGGATTTAAGAAAGACATTGTTTATGCAGTTTTTTCCGGATTTTTTCTATTGTTTGCGTTTTTAATCGAAAGGCTAACTACATTACCTTCTGCAATTTTTCTGAGTTTATATGTTATTAGTTACTTTTTTGGAGGCTATTATACAGCTATCCATTCTTTTGAGAGTTTAAAGGAAAAAAAGTTTGATATAGATTTCCTAATGTTAGTAGCGGCCATTGGCGCAGCTATTCTTGGAAACTATGCCGAAGGTGGACTTCTATTATTTTTATTTAGTTTAGGACACTCTTTAGAGCACTATGCAATGGAAAGAGCTACTAATTCTATTTCTTCTCTTTCGGAATTAACACCAAATACGGCGCTTCTAAAGATAAACAACGAAATAAATGAAGTTCCAGTAAATAGTTTAAAAATTGGGGATATAGTAGTTATTCGCCCAAATAGTAAAATATCTGCAGATGGTGTTGTAGTTAAAGGAAAAAGTACTGTAAATCAAGCACCTATAACTGGAGAAAGTGTTCCTGTAGATAAACTACCAGAAACAGACATTGAATATAGTAACTTTGATAGTATTCCAAGCCAACATAAAGTATTTGCTGGCACAATAAATGGTAATTCGGTGTTAGAAATCCGAGTATTACGCTTATCAGCAGATAGTACTCTTTCTCGACTGGTTACTTTGGTACAAGAAGCCGAAGCGCATCAATCTCCTGCTCAACGGTTTGCAGATAAATTTGCTGCTATTTTTGTTCCAAGCATATTAATATTAGTATTCTGTCTGCTTTTTGCATTTCTAATAATCGACGAATCTTTTAAAGATAGCTTTTACCGTGCAATGGCCGTTTTAGTTGCTGCATCTCCTTGTGCGTTGGCTATTTCCACACCAAGTGCCGTACTAGCTGGAATTGCTAGAGCTACTCGTGGAGGCGTGCTACTTAAAGGTGGGCTACCATTACATGAGTTAGCCAAAATAAATGCGATAGCTTTTGACAAAACGGGGACTTTGACCACTGGAACTCCAAAATTAACCAAGGTAATTCCATTCTCTGGTCATACTACAGATGAGGTTTTGGCAATAGCAATTGCTATTGAAAGTTTAAGCGACCATCCATTAGCTACAGCTATTGTTAAAGATGGTAAAAGAAAAATAGGTAACATAGAGATTCCTAAAGCCACCAACCTAGAATCTATTACTGCTATGGGAGTTAGTGCAAATATTAACAGCACTAAAGCATATATTGGTAATCGCAGATTAATGGAGGAAGTTAGCAAACAAAAGGTTCCATCTTATTTAGAAAATGAACTCAATAAGCTAGAAAAAAATGGGCACACTGCAATGTTGATTTACATGAATGATTATATAGGAATAATCGCTGTTCAAGATACTGCACGTCCCGAAGCAAAAGAAAGTATAGACAGACTTAGAAATAATTTGTCTATAAAGAAATTAATAATGCTTACTGGAGACAATCAACGTGTAGCCGATGCTATTGCTCAACAAGTAGGTATTAAGGAAGCACATGGCAACTTATTACCTGAACAAAAAGTAGTAGAAATAAAAAAACATAAAAAAAATTACAATATTGCTATGGTTGGTGATGGTGTAAATGATGCACCTGCAATGGCCAACAGTCATATAGGTATTTCTATGGGTGCTGCAGGAAGCGATGTTGCACTGGAAACATCGGATGCTGCCTTACTTGGAGATTCTATAGCACAATTACCGTTTGCTTTACATTTAGCAAAACAAGCTAATCGAGTGGTTCGACAAAACTTATTTATAAGTATCGGAGTTATTGCTGTATTGGTACCCCTTACCATCGCTGGACTTTCCATAGGGCCAGCAGTAATCATTCATGAGGGATCTACCCTACTCGTTGTTGCAAATGCTTTACGATTATTAGGTTTTAAAACT
>JAJYTI010000219.1 GCA_021793135.1 Bacteroidota bacterium | reverse complement strand
ACAATAAACAGCTTAATTGGAGGTACGTTTCATAAAAATGAAAGTAAAGAAAAGTATTTAAGAGGAGAAGGATACTTTTCTGAAAGTCAAATAGGGAATATTTTTTTAGCTGAAAATAGTGACATTTTTAAAGATGAGATAGTTAATTATAGATATGCAGCCTTATTTGGCCGATTAGGATATACTTACAATAATAAATACCATATCAATCTTACAGGACGAAGAGATGGTTCGTCAAGATTTGGAAAGGAAAATCGCTTTGGAAACTTTGGAGCAATTGGAACTTCTTGGGATTTTTATAAAGAAGATTTTATTCAAAATACTATGTCATGGTTAAGCTATGGGAAGCTTCGGGGTAGTTATGGAACAACTGGGAGTGATCGTATAGGAGACTATCAATACAGAGACACTTATTCTAATATTTTTGTATGGCCAGGCTCATTAAGTAATGGTGGTATTGTTCCAAGCAAACTTCATAATGCATATTATCATTGGGAAAAAAATACAAAACTAGAGTTGACTTTAGACATAGGTTTATGGAAAGATAGAGTTGGAATAGCTTCTAGTTGGTATAGGGAGCGTTCAGGTAATCAATTAATAGGATTATCCTTACCTAGTATTACTGGTTTTACTAATGTACAAGGGAACTTTCCAGCTACTGTTCAAAATACAGGCTGGGAGTTTGTGATTCAAGCTATTCCGATTCAAACTACGAATTTTATATGGCACTCTAATCTAAACTTCACGCAACCTAAAAATAAATTATTGGATTTTCCTGATTTAGAAAGCTCAAGCTATGCTTCTCGATATGAGGTTGGTAAATCATTAGGAATACAAAAGCTATTTCATTATACAGGTATCGATCCTGATACAGGGAAATTCACATTTGAGGATGTAAATGAAGATGGTACATTGAACAATGAGGATCGAACGGCTATTGTTGATTTGTCTAGAAAACTCTACGGTGGTTGGCACAATAGTTTACAATATAAAAACTGGAGCCTGTCTATTTTATTTGAGTTTGTAAAACAGAATGGTACCGATCCTATTGTTGCATTTGGAAGTCCTGGTGGTCGTTCTAATAAACCAATAGAGATGTTGGATAGATGGCAAGAAAACACACAATTTGGTAAATATCAGGGCTACACGCAAGTATACGATCCAGATTTTACGAATTATTCGAATAGTGATGCAAATATCGTAGATGCTTCCTTTGTCCGATTGAAATCTTTTTCTCTAAACTATCAACTTCCATATAATATATTGCAAAACCTTCACATGCAACAAGCTCAAGTGTATCTTAAAGCTCAAAATTTATTTACTCTTACACCTTATAAAGGGTATGATGCTCAGCAACCAGGAAATATTGGATTACCTGCTCTTATTAGTTTACATGTAGGATTAAAATTAACTATATAAAATTAGAAATGATGAAACGATTATTAATGTACCTACTAATAGTAGGTGTAATAACTTCTTGTGATGATTTTTTAGAAGTTGGACCTAATACAAGTGAATTAGATACGGAATTAGTATTTGAAAATGATAATACTGCAATTGCCGCATTGGAGGCAATATATCATGAATTACAATCAGATGGTTTTGCAAGTGGGAATATTCAAAGCATAACTTTTTTAGGAAATACTTTATCAGATGATAATGAAGAGTATAGCATAACTAATGATCGATATGAATTTTACGTCAATAATATTCGGGTGGATAATGGTACCAATAATAGTATTTGGAGTTCGGCCTATAAACAACTTTATAATGTAAATGCATTATTAGAAGGAATAACAGATAATGTCCATTTATCAGAAGAAACCAAAAATAGAATAGAAGGGGAGGCTAAGTTCCTTCGAGCTTTTATTTATTATTATCTCGCGCATCTATATGATGGTGTGCCTTTAGTAGTAACTACGGATTATCATATCAATCAGAGTTTGCCGCGAACAGCGGTAATTGATATTTACAATCAAATACAATTAGACTTAGAAGATGCACTTATTTATCTTCCAGAGGATTATACTCATAGTGATGGAGAGCATATTCGTCCCACTAAATATGCAGTATATACTTTAATGGCACGTATAGCATTGTGGCAAAATGAATATGATCAAGCTATTAGATTTGCTAGTGAAGTTATTGATTCTGGAAAATATGAATTAATAGCTCTAGATGAGGTGTTTAAAGCGAATAGTAATGAAAGTATATGGCAATTGGTACCTGTCGTCCCAAATGTTGGAGCACATGAAGGGGCAACTTATATACTTGAAAATAACCCTTCTATATCTAATAGTGCTTCTTCACAAGCTCTCACCGAAGACTTTCAAACTATATGGGAGATTGATGATGCGCGATATGATAACTGGATAAACGTATATTCTGAAGGAACAAATAATTACTATTACCCATTTAAATACAAAATAAAAAATGGGGGAGATAGTGAGGAATATTCGATGGTAATGCGATTCGCTGAACTCTATTTGATACGTGCAGAAGCCTATGCTAAAAGTGGAAGTACACAAGAAGCCCTTGACGATTTGAATATCATACGAAATCGTGCGGGATTAACGGATTGGGGTCTTGCGGATGTTACCGATATAGACCAAGTCGTGCTGGACGAAAGACGAAGGGAGCTTTTTAGCGAATGGGGACACCGTTGGCTGGACTTAAAACGTTTTGGAAAATTGGATGAGGTGTTAGGGCAAAAGAAACCCACTTGGCGACCCCATGCCAAACTCTTGCCGATTCCAGAACAAGATATTCTACGAAATCCTTTCTTAACTCAAAATCCAGGCTACTAATTATGAAACTATTTAATTGCTGGTACCTAAGCTTAGTATTCTCACTAGGCTTAGGTAGCCATAGCTGTGCGCAAAATAAAACAGCTATCGAGATAAAAGAGGATGAACAACTCATTGAATTTACTACCGATCGCTTTACATTACCCAATCTCCACGTAACACCCGATGGTAAGAGTATCATCTTCGACGTATTGGGAGATATTTATCAAGTACCAATAGAAGGTGGGAGAGCCGAGATATTATTACAAGATAATAATTGGAAACGTGGAGCTAAATTATCTCCTGATGGAAAAACTTTAACCTATGTAAGTGATGAGACGGGGGAGTTTCAAGTGTGGACTGTAAACTTGGAAACTAAAGAAAAACAGGTATATCCGATAAAAGAATATATTCATTATCCTTTAAATGCATATTGGGGAAGCAATAATCAACTGCTTATATCAAGTAATGAAGGGTTGCAAAGAATTGATGTAGTAACAGAAAGAATTGAATTAGTTCGCCCAATAAAAAAGGAAGAAAAAAATTTATTGAAAACGGTAAGTCGAAAAATGACAATAAATAAAACTGGCACCTATGCTTATTATCAATTTGATGGTGCATTATGGGAGA
>JAJYTI010000020.1 GCA_021793135.1 Bacteroidota bacterium | reverse complement strand
GTCATCGGAAGAGAATGAACGTACTACTGTAGTAGTAAATAGCAGTACCTTTGGACCAGTTCTATTTCGTCAAGTAGCTGGTGCTATGGCAAGACGCATCGTTAACTATGCAAAAGTTGGAGACGAGGCAATACAAGCAGAGGATAGCGGTTTTATTAAATTTGGTTCTAGAGTAGATATTTATTTACCTTTAGATGCCGAAATCCAAGTAGCTTTAAACCAAAAAGTAAAAGGAGGAGTAACCGTTCTGGCTAAATGATAGCTATGGAAAACGAATCACAATTAGATAATGAATTTACAAAGGCTGTAAACCTTATAAACAGTCATAAAGATCCCTTTCCAGCGGATTTCCTATTAAGATTGTATGCTTACTATAAACATGCAACAGGCAGTCAAGGCCAATCCCCTACTAGCAGAAAACCATTGATAAATGCTTTTAAAACAAATGCATTATTTCAAATTAGAGGTCTAAGCCGTAATGAGGCTAAAGAGAAATATATAAAGGCTGTAAACGAATACTTTAACTCACTAAAGTAATTCTTCTACAGCCTTTAATAGTATACTAAACAGTATAGCTGGCTTTTATTCTAAAGCCGCTATACTGTTTTTTATTGTTTTAATTTTTGCAAGTGCGTCTGCTTCTTTCTTACGTTCCATCTCCACCACTTTTTCTGGTGCATTGTTTACAAATCGTTCGTTAGATAGTTTACCTTGAACGCTCTTTAAAAATCCAGTTTGATAAGCCAATTCTTCGTTGAGCTTCTTCAATTCTTCTTCTTTATCTACCGCCCCATCACTTGGTATAAAATATTCATTAGATTTTACACGGAAAGTTAAAGCACCCTCAAGTTTCTCATCTGAATACTGGATAGAATCTAAGTTTACCATTTTCTTTAGAACAGCATCAAACTCCTTAGAAGCACTCTCATGGTTTATCACGGTTAGCGATAAAGCATCTTTAAACGAGATATTATGTTGTTTACGAATTGTACGTATAGCAGTTACCACTTCACTCATAAAATAGAAGTTAGCAATAACATCTTTATCCACTGACTTTAACTCTGGCCAAGTAGAAATAATCAACGCTTCTTCTGCTGTACGTTCACCCAATAAGTGCCATAACTCTTCAGTAGCAAAAGGAATAAATGGATGTAAAATACGTAAGTTATCTTCAAATAGTGCTACAATCTTTTTATAGGTAGTCGAAGTGATACTTGCTCCGTAATTCGGTTTAACCATTTCTAAGAACCAAGAACAAAAATCATCCCAAACAAGCTTATACATATCCATTAATGCATCGCTAATACGATATGTTTCGAAATGTGATTCAATTTTCTTAAGTACAGATTGGAATTTACTTTGATACCATTTAATAGCTAATTCTGCTACTTGCTCGTAATTTTCATCTATAACCTCATCGTTTATTTTCCATCCAGAAACCAAACGATATGCATTCCAAATTTTATTTACAAATCCACTACCTTGTTTACAAAGCTCTTCATCAAACATCAAATCATTTCCTGCTGGTGAACTCAACAACATACCTACACGTACACCGTCGGCTCCATATTTAGCCATAAGCTCGATAGGATCTGGAGAATTCCCTAAGGACTTACTCATTTTTCTACGTTGCTTATCGCGAACTATTCCTGTTAAGTATACGTTACTAAAAGGCTTTTCATGACGGAAAGAGTAACCTGAAACAATCATTCTAGCTATCCAGAAGAAAAGGATTTCTGGAGCAGTTACAATATCATTTGTAGGATAATAGTAATTTATCTCTTCGTTATCTGGCTCTAAAATTCCATTAAATACAGAAATTGGCCAAATCCCTGACGAGAACCAAGTGTCTAATACATCTGGATCTTGACGTAATTCTTCTAGCTGTAAACTAGAATCACCAGATTTCTCTCTTGCTTTTTCTAATGCCTCTTCTGGAGTCTCTGCTACTACGTAGTCATTATCCGATCCAAAATAATATGCCGGAATTTGTTGTCCCCACCATAATTGTCTTGAAATATTCCAATCACGAACATTTTCCATCCAGTGTTTGTAAGTGTTTACAAACTTTTCAGGAACCAAATTCACTTCCTTATCTATTACTGCTTTTAGAGCTGGTTTTGCCAATTCTTCCATTCGCACAAACCACTGTTCACTAAGTCTTGGCTCAATAACTGCTCCTGTTCGCTCACTTTTACCGACACTATGATCTATCTCTTCTACTTTATCTAAAACTCCCATTTCTGATAGTTCATCGATAATTTCTTTTCGAACAACAAAACGATCTTTTCCTTCGTAATGTAACCCATGTTCGTTTAGAGTAGCATCTTCATTTAAGATATCTATTATCTCTAAATTATGTGCTTCCCCTAATATTTTATCATTCTCGTCGTGTGCAGGAGTTACTTTTAAACAACCAGTACCAAATTCTAAATCCACATACTCATCTTGAATAATTGGCACAGAGCGATTAGCAATCGGTACAATAGCTCGTTTACCATGCAAGTGTTTGTAACGTTCATCTTCTGGATGCACACAAATAGCGGTGTCTCCAAGTATAGTTTCAGGTCTTGTAGTGGCAATTACTAAATAATCGTCTGTACCTTCTACTTGGTATTTTAGATGATAAAGTTTTCCTTTTGTATCTTCATGATAAACTTCTTCATCAGAAAGTGTCGTTTTTGCTTCTGGATCCCAATTTACCATTCGGAATCCACGGTAAATATATCCTTGCTCATACCAATCTACAAATACACGAATAACCGATTTGGTCATATCATCGTCTAATGTAAACTTAGTTCGTTCCCAGTCGCAAGATGCGCCTAGATATTTTAATTGATCTAAGATAATCCCTCCATGCTTATGAGTCCACTCCCATGCATATTCTAGGAATTCTTCTCTTGTAAGATCAGATTTTTTAATTCCTTTCTCGGCAAGCATTCCCACTACCTTTGCTTCGGTTGCTATAGAAGCGTGATCGGTACCTGGCACCCAACAAGCATTGTAGCCTTTTAATCTTGCTCTACGTATAAGCACATCTTGAATGGTATTATTCAACATATGTCCCATATGTAGGACTCCTGTAACATTTGGAGGTGGAATTACTATTGTGTATGGTTCTCTTTCATCCACGGTAGATCGGAAGTACCCTTGATCCATCCAATATTTATACCATTTACGCTCCACTTCTTGGGAGTTGTACTTTGTATTTACGGCCATAATAGGTTGTTATATTTGTATAGATTGCAAAAATAACGATAACCAAGTGATTATAAAAGCTCTAATTTTATTTTGATATTAAATCTAGGTTACCTACTTTTATCCCTCACAACACTATTTGATTATGAAGAAATTAATAGCATTTGTAGTTTTTGGCTTTTTAAGTTTAGCGACTTATGCACAAGCCGAAATGACTTTTGAAGAAACAACGATAGACTATGGTACTATCGAAAAAGGAGCAGATGGACTTCGTGTGTTTAAATTTACAAACACAGGAGACCAACCTTTGGTAATAAGTAATGTTCGTTCTACTTGTGGATGTACAGTTCCTTCTAAACCAACGGAACCAGTTGCACCAGGAGAAACTGGTGAGATTGAAGTGAAGTACAACACAAAATTGGTAGGACCAATCCGTCGTACAATCACTGTATACTCTAATGCAGTGGAAGAAGTAACTCCGCTTAAGATCAAAGGGAATGTTTCGGAATAACTACTTCAAAAATCATTGATTTTGTAACACAGCCATCTATAGATTAATTCTTAGATGGCTTTTTATTTTACTTTGTTTAAATATGCAATAAGTTCAGCGTAATATGCGTAATATTGCACACTTAGAATCGAAAGTAAAAAGCATTAAAAACAACTTATTTAAATCATCTTTGCTATGCCAAAAATCTCTAGTAAAGGTCTAATAATGCCAGAATCGCCAATACGTAAGCTTACTCCGTATGCAAACGAAGCAAAACGAGCTGGAAAAAAGGTTTATCATCTTAACATTGGACAACCCGATATAAAATCACCACAGATAGCTATGGATGCTGTACGCAACCACGATATTGATATCCTAGCTTACACATCATCTAATGGTTCTTTACAATACAGACAAAAATTAGCGGATTACTATAAAACTAAAAACATTGATGTCAATGCCGATGATATTATCGTAACAACTGGAGGAAGTGAAGCGCTTTCTTTTGCGATAAGTACTGCTGCCGATGCCAATGACGAAATAATTATTCCAGAACCTTTTTATGCAAATTATAATGGATTTGCAGTACAAAACAATGTGAAGGTGGTTCCTGTAGAAGCTAAGTTAGAAAACAACTTTGCATTGCCTTCTATTGATGATTTCGAAGCGCTTATCACTAAACATACTAAAGCTATATTGATTTGTAATCCTGGAAATCCAACAGGTTACGTATATACAAAAGAAGAAATAGTTCAACTTGCAGAACTGGTTAAGAAATACAATCTTTTTTTAATAGCCGACGAAGTATATCGTGAGTTTATATATAGTGATGCAGAACACCATTCTGTACTTTCTATAGAAGGCATTGAAGAACACGCTATCCTTATAGACTCTGTATCAAAACGTTATAGTATGTGCGGGGCTCGTATAGGTTGCATTGTATCTAAAAACAAACAAGTAATAGAAACGGTTCTTAAATTTGCACAAGCTAGATTAAGTCCTCCTACATTTGCTCAAATTGCAAGTGAAGCTGCTTTAGAGACTCCTGCTTCTTATTTTACTGAAGTAATTACTATGTACGAAGAACGTAGAAATATACTTCTAAAAGGATTATCAGAAATTCCTGGAGTAAAAGTAAATAGACCTCAAGGTGCATTTTACTGTATTGCAGAACTACCTGTAGATAATGCAGAGGAATTTGCACAATGGTTATTAGAAAGCTATGACCTAGATGGAGAAACAGTAATGATAGCACCAGCAGCGGGCTTCTACTCTACTATTGGTAAAGGGCTTCAACAAGTGCGTGTTGCTTATGTATTAGAGAAAGATAAATTAGTGCGCGCTGTAGAAATATTAAAAGATGCAATAAAAACTTATCAAGAAAAATAAGCATGATTATAGAAGAACACAAATCCTTAAAGGACTATAATACTTTTGGAATTGATGTTAATGCTAGATATTTTATATCGGTAACAAGCATCTCACAATTACGTGAGGTGCTAAATTCCGATGTACATAAGACCCATTTACTTCTTGGTGGTGGTAGCAACATACTTTTTACGAAAGATGTAGACGCTCTAGTTATTCATATGGATATCAAAGGGATAAAGGAAGAGGTGCTAGACGATAATCATGTATTGCTACACATCAATGCTGGTGAAAACTGGCATAATTTAGTAAGATACTGTGTAGATAAGAATTACGGAGGAATTGAAAACCTCTCTTTAATTCCTGGTAATGCAGGAACAGCCCCTATTCAAAACATAGGTGCATATGGTGTAGAAATAAAAGACGTTCTTGTAGGCTGTACTGTAATGGATATAGCAACTGGAGAACTTAAAGAATTAACGGCGAAAGAGTGCGAATTCGGATATAGAGATTCTATTTTTAAAAATAAAGCCAAGGGAAAATATATCATAGTTAGCATTGAATTAAAACTTACTCGAAAAGAACATCATATCCGAACGGATTATGGAGCAATCCAAAATGAATTGGAAAGTGCTAACTGTTTTACACCAACTATTCGTGATGTTTCCGATGCAGTAATTCGTATCCGTCAGTCTAAACTTCCCAATCCTAAAGAGCTTGGCAATGGTGGTAGTTTCTTTAAAAACCCAGTAATCTCGGCAAAAGAATTTGATGTTTTTCATAATGCACACCCAAATGCACCATACTATAAAGTGGGCGAGAAAGAATACAAAATCCCAGCAGGATGGCTTATAGATAATGCAGGATTAAAAGGCTATAGAAAAGGAGATGCAGGTGTACATAAAAAACAAGCTTTGGTTCTTGTAAATTATAATGCAGCATCTGGTAAAGATATCATTCAATTAGCTTATTATATTCAAGAAAAAGTAGCCGATAAATATGGAATAACCATTGTTCCAGAGATTAACATCCTGTAAGTTTTTAGCTCTCTTTATCTATTAAGGACTACTGTTCTTGTGATAATTTTATCACCAAGCACCTTTAAAGACAATTGTATCTTAATACGTAGAAATATTCTCTTTAACAGACTAATAATTCACTAAAAAGATTGTAATTTTGTACAACTAAATTGACGAGTTATGGGACTTTTATTTATAACACTTATATTACTACTTTTATCAGTAATCGGCATATCTATTAAGCTTTGGGCTAAGAAAGACGGTGAGTTTTCTGGAACTTGTGCTAGCCAAAGTCCGTTTTTAAATAAAGAAGGGGCAACTTGCAGTATGTGCGGTAGAACACCAGATCAATACGCAAATTGTGGAGAAGACGATAAGTAATATCTACTAGCTGTTCCTATTGTATATGCTTTACTTGTATGTTTTTATAACAGTTATATTAATTAACTGTGCATATCTATTTTTATTTCTCCGTTTTGCACTTTCTAAAAGTTTAAACACTACAAATAAACAAAACACACTTCCTGTTTCTGTACTTGTTTACGTTAAAAATAATGCTCAGCATTTAGAAAACAATCTTAATGCTATAATCGAACAGGATTACCCTAATTTTGAATTAATTCTCATTAATGACGACTCATCTGACGAGAGTTTAGAAATCTTAGAAGCATTTCAATTAAAGTACGCAAACTTTCCTATACTCCTATCTAATGTTTATGGTAACGAAACCTTTTGGGGCAGTAAGAAATATGCTTTAACTCTTGGTATTAAAAGAGCCAAAAACGAATATCTACTATTTACAGACGCTAATTGCAAACCAACATCTAATCAATGGATTCAAGAGATGGCAGCTGGTTTTCAAAATAACGAACATGTAGTACTAGGATATAGTAATTACAAAAAACAAAAAGGTTTTTTTAACCTCATCCTTCGTTTCGATACTTTATTAAATGCTGTCCATTACCTATCCTTTGCTTATGCAAAAATGACTTATATGGGAGTAGGTAAAAACCTTGCATATACTAGTAATGTATATTATGAAAATCGAGGGTTCATATCGCACGTTAAGCTTCCCGTTGGTGATGATGATCTATTTGTAAATGAAGTAGCAACAAAAAAGAACACCAGTTTAGTCTGGAACAAAGAAGCACATATTGAAATAGAACCACTTAAAAAATGGGAAGATTGGTTAGAATTACGAAAAAATAGAGCTTGGACTTTCCGCCGATACAAAACAAAACATAAAGTAATTCTAGGTATTTATTTTCTGAGCAGTTTTTTATTCTGGTTAGGAACCATAGGAGCGTTCTTCTTTTTAGATTGGAAGATAGCAACTGGACTTATTATTTTCCGACTCTTATTACAATATTTTAGCATGGGTATACTCGCAAAAAAACTCAATGCTAAACGGCTTATAATACACCTACCATGGCTTGAGCTAGCATTAATGTTTTTACAACTTAGAACGGCAATTTACTACATTACAAAACCCGCTAATAACTGGCGATAGTTTTAAATTTGATTTTTATAAAACTACTCCTATCGATAAAAGCAAAAGCTAAGCATCTCAAATAAAAAATATAAACTTATATTGCATTCGCAGATTTATTCCATTTTAAAAACTAATTATTAGGAATTAAAAATTGATAATAATCTATAGTAGATTTGCTGCAATTCATGTAACAATAATTAAGTTTGTAAGTGCAATAATGCCTACGGATTTTTTAAAACTTTAAATAGAAATGAGCTCAACCGTTAATCCAACTAAGACTAAATTTCAACCAAAACCTAAATGGTTGCGAGTAAAACTTCCTGTTGGTAAAAAGTATACCGAGTTACGAGGATTAGTAGACAAATATGATTTACATACGATTTGTACCTCAGGATCTTGCCCAAACATGGGAGAATGTTGGACAGAAGGTACTGCTACGTTTATGATACTCGGCAATATTTGCACACGCTCGTGTGGGTTTTGCGGTGTACGTACGGGACGACCTAATACACTTGATTGGGCTGAACCAGAAAAAGTAGCCCAGTCCATAAAAAGGATGGGGATAAAACATGCGGTTATCACTTCTGTGGACCGTGATGATATTCAAGACATGGGGTCTATCCTATGGGCAGAAACCGTACAAGCAATCCGACGTATCAATCCAAATACAACTCTAGAAACCTTGATTCCAGATTTTCAAGGAGTAGAACGAAACATAGACCGTATTGTCGCTGTAAATCCTGAGATTGTTTCTCATAATATGGAAACAGTAAAAAGATTGACTAGAGAAGTACGTATTCAAGCAAAATACGAACGTAGTTTAGGAGTACTTGCCTATTTAAAAAAACAAGGAATTCGTCGCACAAAAAGTGGAATTATGTTAGGTCTTGGCGAGAAAGAACATGAGGTAATCGAGACTTTACATGATTTACGTGAAGCCAATGTAGATGTTGTAACTATAGGACAATACTTACAACCATCTAAACGCCACTTACCTGTTCAAGAATTTATTACTCCAGAACAGTTTAAGGTATATGAAGAAGTTGGTTTGGAATTAGGATTTCGCCACGTAGAAAGTGGACCATTAGTACGTTCTTCTTATAGAGCTCACAAACACTTAGAATAATAATATTTATATGACTAAACCTACAATTAACATAGGTATCAATGGTTTCGGCCGAATTGGTAGAAGCCTAGTAAGACTTTTGCAGAATCATCCGAATATCCGTATTGTCCGCATTAACGATTTAGCAGATATTCAAACCATGACTCATTTGCTTAAATACGATAGTGTACATGGAGTTTTACATAAAAAAGTTAGTTGTAACAACAAGTCTATTTTTATCGAGGATGTTGAAATATCCTATACTAGTCATAATAAATTAGAAGATTTAAATTGGGAAGGTACCGATGTAGTTATCGAATGTACAGGAAAGTTTAAAACAAGGGAGCAATTAGAAAAACACTTAAAAGCTGGAGCAAAGAAAGTTATTCTTTCTGTTCCACCTCTAGAAGATGATATAAAGACTATTGTATTAGGAGTAAATGATAGCATAATAAAAGCTAGTGATATCATTATCTCTAATGCTTCCTGTACCACAAACAATGCCGCTCCTGTATTAGATATTATACATAAACTTTGTGGTATAGAACAGGCTTATATATCTACTGTTCACTCCTACACTACCGACCAAAGCCTACATGATCAACCACATAGGGATTTACGTCGAGCAAGAGCTGCAGGGCAATCTATTGTACCTACAACAACAGGTGCTGCCAAAGCACTAACCAAGATTTTTCCAGACTTGGCCGATTCTATAGGTGGATGTGGAATACGTGTACCAGTTCCTAATGGATCATTATCAGATATCACCTTGAATGTTCACCACCCTAAAAGCATCGAGGAAATCAACGCGGCATTCAAACAAGCAGCTGAAACCAATCTTAAAGGAATTCTTGAATATACAGAAGACCCTATTGTATCTATAGACATTGTAGATAATACACATTCATGCATTTACGATGCACAAATGACCTCTGTAATCGATAGAATGGTAAAGATAATCTGCTGGTATGATAACGAATTTGGATATTCTTCTAGATTAATAGATTTAGTGTATAAAGTACATGAGCTAGGCTATGAATAGCTTTGAATATGCTGCACCACATCTTGAACAAACGCATCTTCCTCTTTTTGGATAATAGTTTGGATAGGCAGATAATATAACGGAACAGCCCCCAAGTTTCCTTTTAATCGCATATAATCTTTTTCGGTAGTCAAGATAATTTCTTGCTGTCTCAATTCTTCCAATTCATTATCCGAAAACGGATGGTGATCTGGATATGCCATATGTTTATAGCGCATTCCTAATTTATCTAAATGCTCTAATAGAGGTTTGGGATTGGCTATACCAGTAACTAGAGTAAATCGTTTATCGGATAAATAATCGATTGACACTTTATTGTCGGAAGAATGTATAAAATCTGCATAAGCAATACTTGCAAAATAAATAGGACAGAGATTGTATTTCTGTAATTGCTGACAAATCCTTTCCTTCTCGTCATCTGATAAATTCATAGGACATTTAGTAACAACAATACAATCGGCACGCTTTGCACCTGCTCTTGGTTCTCTTAAATTTCCAGCTGGAAGCAAATAATCGTTAGCGAATAAATCTCCATAACTGGTAAGTAAAATATGATAACTTCCTTTCACTTTCCGATGTTGATAGGCATCATCAAGTAAAACAAGTTCAGATTTATCAATAAGTTTTGAAATTCCAAATCGTCTGTCCGCACAAACCGCAACAGGAATATTCGGATAATTTAATTTGAATTGCAATGGTTCATCTCCCACTTCTTCAGCGGTATGCTGAGTGGATAGTTCGATATAACCTTTGGTTTTACGTTTATATCCACGACTCAATACAGAGATAGAAAATCGTTTATGCAATGCTTCGATAAGTAACATAGTCATAGGCGATTTACCAGTCCCACCTGTATTTAAGTTTCCTACTACAATTATAGGTTTCGGATAATCTTGACTCTTAAAAATTCCCGTATTGTAAAAAAAATTACGTATACTAGTAATCGTAAAATACAAAAGCGAAAACGGGAAAAGCAATTTTCGTAGTATTTTCATATAACGAAAGTATAGTTTTTTATCTTCACATTAAAATAGTTTTTATGAACGTTCAAGACGTTATCGATATTTTGGAAGAAATAGCCCCACTCTCCTATTCCGAGAGTTTTGATAATACGGGTCTGTTAGTTGGCGATGCCCAACAAAAAGTAAGTGGTATTCTCGTAACTCTAGATACTTTGGAAGAAGTAATTGATGAAGCCATTGAAAACAACTGTAATTTAATTGTAAGCTTCCATCCTATTATTTTTTCTGGTTTAAAAAGCATTACTGGAAAAAACTATGTAGAACGCACCGTGCTTAAAGCCATAAAAAATGACATCGCTATTTTTGCAATTCACACTGCATTAGACAATAATTGGTTAGGAGTAAATCATGGAATTTGTGAACGTTTAGGTTTAAAAAAAATCAGAAGTCTTATCCCACAAAAACATAGTATCGAAAAGCTAATTACGTTTGTTCCAAAAGCACAAGCCGATAAAGTTCGAAATGCACTATTTACGGCTGGAGCTGGCGGTATAGGAAATTATGATCATTGTAGTTTTAATATAGACGGTACAGGTACTTTTAAACCAGGTGAAGATAGCAATCCAACATTAGGAAGCATAGGGCAATTGCATAAAGAATCTGAAGTACAAATTGGAGTGACTTTTGGCAGACACTTAAGAGGTAAAGTATTAAAAGCTTTATTTGAAAGTCATCCTTATGAAGAAGTTGCTTATGAAGTTTATCAATTAGAAAATTCAAACCAACATCTAGGAATGGGTATGCTGGGTGAATGGGAAGAACCAAAGTTGGAAAAAGACTTTCTTTCTTTTGTAAAAGAAAAAATGCAAACCGATTGCATACGTCACACACAATTAACAGGACAACCTATAAAGAAAGTTGCGGTCCTTGGAGGCAGTGGAAGTTTTGCTATAGGGGCAGCTATTCGCTCTGGCGCACAAGCTTTTATCACTGCTGACTTAAAATATCATGAATTTTATCAAGCAGAGAAGCGTATATTATTGGCAGATATAGGTCATTATGAAAGTGAACAATTCACAAAAGAGCTATTAGTTTCTGTTCTTAGCAAAAAAATACGTAATTTTGCAATCGTTTTATCACAAGTAAACACCAATCCAATTACCTATTTTTAAGATATGGCAAAGAAAACAGATATCACGGTCGAAGAAAAACTGAGAGCCCTTTACGACTTACAACTTGTTGACTCTCGCATTGACGAGATCCGCAGCATGCGTGGTGAACTACCACTAGAAGTAGAGGATTTAGAAGATGAAGTAGCTGGTTTAAACACTCGTTTAGACAAGTTGAACGCAGATTTGGAGGCTATCGAGAATGGCATTAAAGACAGACAGCACTTAAAGGCAGAAGCAAAAAGCCTTATCGAAAAGTACACTAAACAGCAAGAGAATGTACGCAACAACCGTGAGTACAGCTCGCTTGCCAAAGAGATTGAATACCAAGAGTTAGAAATAGAACTAGCAGAAAAACACATTCGTGAGTTTAAGGTACAAATCGAACAAAAACAAGAAGTTATCACCGAAGCTAAAGAACGTTTAAAAGAACGTGAAGAGCACTTAAAGCATAAGCAAAAAGAGCTAGACGGTATTCTTTCTATTACACAAAAAGAAGAAGACGCTTTAAATAAAGAACGTGAGAAGTATGAAAAGAAAATCGAAGAACGTTTGATTAAAGCATACACTCGTATACGTTCTAGTGTACGTAACGGATTGGCGGTTGTACCTATCGAGCGTGGAGCATCGGGTGGATCTTTCTTTACTATTCCTCCACAAATTCAAATGGAGATAGCGACAAGAAAAAAGATTATAACCGACGAACACAGTGGACGTATCCTTGTAGATATGGCATTAGCATCGGAAGAACGTGAAAAAATGGAAAAGCTTTTTGACAAAATAAAAGCCTAACCACATTACATATTTCTTTAAAAGCTCTCATAATTTATGAGGGCTTTTTGTTTTTTATAGCTACCTTATACTATCGATATAATTAAGTTATGAAAACAAACACACTCCTTCTCTTATTCTTTATGTTACTGGGTATACCAGCAGCCTGCCAATCACCTCAAGAACAAAACAAAAAAGCAGAAGTAAAAGCACAAAAAGAACTTATTCCTGTAGAAGTAGAAACAGAAAACGGTTTGAAAAAAGCTTATTTTGCTAGCGGATGTTTTTGGTGTGTAGAAGCAATATACGAAAGCCTAAAAGGTGTAAAAGAAGCTCACGCAGGATATAGTGGCGGAACAACTCAGAACCCAACATATAAAAATCATGGAGATCATGCAGAAACCATCGAAGTAATCTACGATCCCGAAATAATTCACTTTGTAGATTTAGTAAACGTATATTTTGACTCACAAAACATTACTCAGGTCAATGGACAAGGTCCAGATAAAGGTTATTCTTATCGCTCGATAATTTTCTATCAAAATCAGACAGAAAAAGATATAATCGATTATCAGATACAGATTCGGAATAACATCTTAACTACTGGACAAGTTGCTGCACAAGTCTTACCATTTCAAAAATTCTGGATGGCAGAAGATTATCATCAAGATTATGAAAAAAACAATCCCGACAATCCATACATCCAAAACGTTTCAAAACCGAGATTAAATAAATTCAAAGAAAAACATCCTAACTTACTTAAAGAAAAGCAAAACTGACTTATTATAATTTTGCAATTATTTCACGTCTCTTAATTTAGTTTTCTGTATTTCTTTATTAACTTGTTAGCAAAAGCATTAAATAGATGAAAGATCAACCTAATATTGAAATTATTGACCTTCATTTTATGAAAGAGTCGGAAGCAATAGCTTCTTTTTTAATAAAATCTCAAGATGGTCTAATATTAATAGAAACAGGACCAGAAACAACATTTAATACTCTTATAGCCGCAATAGACAATGCTGGATATAATTGGAAAGATGTAAAACATATATTATTAACTCACATCCACTTTGACCATGCTGGTGCGGCATGGAAATTTGCTAAGAATGAAGCAAAAATATATGTGCATCCTATTGGACTTCCTCACTTACAAAACCCAGAAAGACTTTGGAATTCTGCAAAGATGATTTATAAAGATCAAATGGAGACTTTGTGGGGAAAGATGGAACCTATAGATGAAAGCTTATTAGTTCCCGTTAAAGATGGAGACAAAATACAAATTGGTGGAGTGGAATTCAAAACACACTATACACCAGGACATGCAGTACACCATAACTCCTATCAACTAGGCAACTCCATTTTCACAGGAGATGTTGCGGGTGTACACATTCATCATGGATTAGTACAACCACCATGCCCACCACCCGACATCGATGTTGGACTATGGAAAGTATCAATTCAGAAACTAAGAGATTTACATCCAGAAACTTTATACCTAACCCATTATGGTATGGTAGCAAATCCACAGGAACATTTAACCAAGTTAGAACACGAACTAGATGATTGGGCAAATTGGATGAAACCGCATTACGATAACGGAACACCTGCTGAAGAAATCATTCCTGATTTTATGGCTTTTACAAAGCGTAAATTACTCGATGCGGGAGTTTCTAGAGCAGATATGGAAAAATATGAAAAGGCAAATCCTAGTTGGATGTCCGTATCAGGACTTCTACGCTATTGGAAATTAAAAGAGCAAGGAAGAACAACGTAACAAATAAAAAAAGCGAGTATAAAAATTACTCGCTTTTTAATTTACTATTTATCTGCTCTAAAACCTAATACAAATATTCTTAGGCTCAGTGAAGAAGTCTAAGGCATAAAATCCACCTTCTCTTCCTACTCCACTAGCTTTTACGCCACCAAACGGAGTTCGTAAATCTCGTGTTAACCAAGTGTTTACCCAAACGATTCCTGCTTGAATTTCTTCCGTCATTCGCATGGTACGAGATAAATTCTCTGTCCAAAGTGTAGCGGACAATCCATATTTGGTTGCATTTGCATAACCTAATACTTCTTCCTCGGTATCGAAAGGCATTATGGTAACAACTGGTCCAAACACCTCATCTCTATTAATCGTACAATCGTTGGAATCTAATTCGATAATGGTTGGTTCCATAAAATAACCCGAAGCAAATCCTTCTTTAGTTATTCTATTACCTCCAGTTAAAATTTTTCCACCCTCCTCTTTAGCTTTTTGAACATAGCTTAGTACTTTATTCAAGTGTTCTTCAGAAACTAACGCCCCTACTTGCGTAGCATCTTCATTAGGCATTCCCACACGAAGTTTCTCCGTAGCTTCTACAAAAGCCTTTTTAAATTTCGAATACAGACTGCGTTCTACATAGATTCGACTTCCACAAAGGCATATTTGTCCTTGATTTGAAAAAGAAGATTGTACCGTAGTTTTTAGCATCTGCTCAAAATTACAATCGGCAAAGATGATATTTGGATTTTTCCCTCCTAACTCTAAGGATAACTTTTTGAACATAGGTGCTGCTACTCGAGCAATATGCGCTCCAGTTGTTGTTCCACCGGTAAAGGAAATCGCAGTGATATCTGGATGTTCTACAATGGCTTGCCCTGTTGAGCCACCTAATCCATGCACAATGTTTAATACGCCTTTTGGCAAACCCACCTCATCCAATATATCGGCCAACATGCTTGCGGTATAAGGCGTTACTTCGCTAGGCTTTGCTACCACGGTGTTTCCTGCTGCTAAAGCAGGTGCTATTTTCCAAGAAAATAAATATAAAGGTAAATTCCAAGGCGAGATACAACCTACCACTCCAATCGGTTTACGAATGGTATAGTTCATCACATTCATTCCAGCTGTATGATGTGCCTCGGAACTATATTGCGTAATAGCTTTAGAGAAAAATCTAAAGTTTGCCGCAGCGCGATAAATATCAACTCGACGAGCTAAGCTAATCGGTTTCCCATTATCCTTACTCTCTGCTTGTGCTAACTCTTCATGACGTGCTTCTATAGCCGATGCAATTTTCTCTAGCATCTCACTACGATATTCAATCGTAGTATTGGACCATTCTGGAAAAGCAGCTTTTGCAGCTTGGTAAGCCTCCTCTACATCTGCGGCTTGAGAATCTGGTAATTGTGCATATACCTTTCCTTTTGCAGGATGAAACACATCTATCCATTTTTCCCCTTTTGCCGGAACTTTCTTTCCGTTGATATAATTGGATAAATAATCCATATTTATTTATTAAGAGGTTTATATGCTACCGCTTTTATTTCTATTACTAAATGAGGATGTGGTAATTGGTGCACGGCTACGGTAGTACGAGTAGGCCCTGTTTCGGCATCAAAATACTCTTTGTACACTTTATTATATCCTGCAAAATCATTCATATTTACTAAGAAAGTACTAATTTCTACCAAGTCGGTTAATTCAGCATCTTCTGCAGCTAAATAATCTTTAATATTTTCGATTACTGCTCTGGTTTGTGCTTCGATGTCCAAACGAACCGTTCCCATACCATCTACTTCTTCTACTCCTGCAAAAGTGTTATCGGATCTTCTTGAGCTTGTTCCAGAAATATAGATAAAATCCCCGGCACGTTTTACATGTGGATATGCACCTCTTGGTGTTGCTTTATCTTTAAATAATGTGTTTTTACTCATTGTTATGTTTATTTTAAGTCTTGTAATAAAACTAAAGTTCGTTCTTCTATTAAATCATATTTTTCTTGTACAGTCATTTCTTCTGTAAGTGCACCTTCTTTTAAAAGTGAAAGAATGGCTTGGTCTTGTGCTCGTCCTCTACGTAAAGCATTGGAATAGGTTAAATCTTCTCTAAATGTAACCAATGAATATTTAGAATAATACGCTACAGAATCTGAACCTTCTAACTCCATCTCTATTTGTCTTTTTCTCAAGAAATCAGGGTCGGCAGTATCAGCTTGCATCTCTTTAAAATTATCTAAAGATAATTCACAAATCGAAGCTGCGTCTGCATGTCGCTTTTCTTCAAACATTGCAAAGGCTTTTTCTAAATTTCCATCACATTGCACGAGTACATTATCAAAAACTAATACATCTTCGAAAGCAGCATTCATTCCTTGTCCATAAAATGGTACCATAGCATGTGCCGCATCTCCCATAATTAAAACTCTATCTTTTGCTAACCATGGAGAACATTTCATTGTTCCAAGAATACTCGTTGGATTAGTTTCGAATAAATCTTGAAGATTGGGCATTATTTCGAATGCATCTGCAAAGTTTTCTTTAAAAAAAGCTTCGATTTTATCTGGCCCATCAAGAGCTTCAAAGCTATTTACTGCTCCTTCGTGTGCTAAAAATAAAGTTACCGTAAAACTTCCACCTGGGTTTGGCAATGCAATCAGCATAAAGTCTTTTCTAGGCCAAATATGCAATGCATTTTTTTCGATAGCATATTGATCTCCAGATAAGGGAGGGAAATGTAATTCTTTATAACCATGAGATAATTTTTGAAAATCATGATAGTCCATTAATCCTTGTTCAAACATATTCTCTCGAATAACAGATCCAGCACCATCCGTTCCGAAAATATAATCGGCACTTATAGTTTCTTTTTTACCAGTGTTATTATCTTCAATTGTTATTATTCGATTATCGAAATCTATTTCAGTACAAGTATGATCAAATATTAAAGTAGTATTTTCCTCTTTATCGGCTGCTTCTAACAATAACTGATTAAGATGGGTACGTGAAGTAGAGAAAATACTCATGTTTTCTCTACCACTATAAGGGCTTAAATAAGTTTCACCTTGAGGATCATGCAACATTCTACCATACATAGGAATCCCTATCTCTAAGGCAACTTCTTTCATCCCCGCAATTTCTAATGCTGCGAATCCTCTATTTGATAAGGCTAAGTTTATCGATCTACCAGCGGTTTGCTCTACTTTACGCAAGTCTGGCCTGCGTTCTATCATCGTTACTGTATAACCTAGTTGTGCTAAACGCAATCCTAATAAACTACCGCATAATCCTGCTCCTACAACGATTATTTTTTCTTGTTTCTTCATGATTAGCTTTTTACGATGTTTTTTAATTTTTGAACTAGTTCGTATACTTCGGTATAACTATTATATAACGGAACTGGTGCCAAACGAATTACGTCTGGTTCACGCCAATCGGCGATGATACCATTTTCTACCAATACTCTTTCCATTTGATTATCGGCATCCTTAATCTGAATCGATAATTGTGTACCTCTTTCTTCTGGATTCTCTGGAGTTAGAATTCTAAATCGGTTGCTATCCATTTCTTTTAATAGATATTCTAAATATCCAGTAATATGCACAGACTTTTCTCTGATTCGTTTAAAGTCTGCTCTATCGAATACATCTAGAGAGGATTTAATAGCCACCATAGATAAAATTGCAGGATTACTCAATTGCCAACCTTCTGCTCCTGGAATAGGCATAAAGTCGTGACGCATATTAAAGCGAGTTGCTTTATCGTGTCCCCACCATCCTGCCATACGAGGTAAATCAGGATTATTTGCATGACGTTCATGAACAAAACATCCACCTAAACTTCCAGGTCCACTATTTAGATATTTATACGTACACCAAACCGCAAAGTCCGGTCCAGCATTATGTAAATCTGGGAAAATATTACCCGCACCATGCGCTAAATCAAAACCTACTTTTGCTCCGTAACTATGTCCTAATTTTGTAATACGCTCTACTGGATAGTATTGACCGGTATAATAGTTTGTATTACCAATCATCAATAAAGCTACGCTATCGCCATGTTCTTTCATGATTTGCTCCAAATCTTTCATTCGGCATAGCTCTTCCCCTTCTCTTGGTTTCCACCAAATAATCGCTTCTTCTGGATCTAATCCATGCATATGTGCTTGACTCGCTACAGCATATCTATCCGATGGGAATGCATCGCTTTCTACTACAATTTTATATCGGGTTTTTGTTGGTCTATAAAAGCTTACCATCATCAAATGAAGATTCACCGTAAGAGAATTCATAATCACTACTTCCGATGGTTTTGCTCCTACAATTTTAGCCATTGGTTCAGCTAAGCTTTCGTGATAAGGTTTCCAAGGGTTTTTAGCATGGAAATGCCCTTCTACTCCTAAGTTTGCCCAATCGTCTAATT
>JAJYTI010000218.1 GCA_021793135.1 Bacteroidota bacterium | reverse complement strand
TCTGTAAAGGCTTGATTATCAACGCTCCCCCTGCTGGACTTGAACCAGCGACCCCCTGATTAACAGTCAGGTGCTCTAACCAGCTGAGCTAAGGAGGAATTTGCAATTTTTATTAAGCTTTAAGGTTTATCTCTCACTGCTTAACGGATGCAAATATATATGAAAAAATATTACTCCCAAACAAATTTGAAAAAAAAATTATTTTTTTATCCAGCTTTAAATAGCCATTTATAAATATCATTACCATTTGCGTACAACACCAAACCTATAAGTATAAAGAAACCAACCATTTGCGCATACTCCAGTACTTTTTCATTGGGTTTTCTACCAGATACCATTTCGTATAATAAAAATACTACATGCCCGCCATCTAAAGCAGGGATTGGTAGAATATTCATGAAAGCAAGCATTATAGAAATAAGTGCGGTTCGTTCCCAGAATAAAGTCCAATTCCACGCATCAGGAAATAAATTCCCGATCGCTCCAAAACCACCTACTTGAGTTGCACCTTTCTTTGTAAAAACAAATTTAAATTGAGAAGCATAATCTCGCAGGACATCTACGCCCATTCCAACACCACCACTTATACTTTCCCCGATAGTATATGTTTCATGTGAATAAATACTTTTTATAGTTTCTCTACCAAAGGCATGTATTCCAAAGGCATCTGCATCGGTTAAATCTATTTGTAAATCTAATTCTTCTCCATCTCTAGACACTACTAAAGTATTCTCTTCTCCTTTTATCGTATTAGGTTTTATCTCATCCCAAAAGTTAATCGATTTTCCATTAATTTGTTTAACAACATCTCCTTTTAGCAGTCCGCTTTTCTGAGCTGGGTAATCGGCAATTACAGTATCTATTATTGCTGGAACCCTAGGTTCAAATGGCAAGAACACATCATTAGCAAATAACTGATGTCCGATATCATCTGGAATAGAAATAGTTTCTTTTGTTCCTCCTTGATGCTCCACTTCTACTTCTTTTACATTTCTTAGAAGTAAGTACTTATTAATATCGTAAGCATCTTCCAATTCTTTACCATTTACGGTAAGGATTTTATCACCATTTTCAAATCCATATTCATGCAATAACTCAGCTACAGCAAATCCATCATGAAGATTTTCATTTTTAATAACCAGTTTGCCATTGAAAAAAATAATCCCCGCATAAATAACCCATGCTACAATGACATTAACGGTAACTCCTCCTAGCATAATAATCAATCGTTGCCAAGCGGGTTTACTACGAAACTCCCATGGCTGTGGAGGTTTGGCCATTTGTTCCTTATCCATGCTTTCATCAATCATACCAGCAATCTTCACATAACCACCTAATGGCAACCAACCGATTCCATATACGGTCTCTCCGATTTTCTTTTTAAATAAAGAGAACTTAACGTCGAAAAACAAGTAGAACTTCTCTACTCTGGTTTTAAATATTTTAGCAGGAATGAAATGCCCTAACTCATGTAAAACAATAAGTATAGACAAGCTTAAAAACAGCTGAATTGCTTTAACTGCAAATGGACTCATATCAAAAATTATAAATGATTGGCAAAATTACACTTTTAAGTCGGCTAGTCAAAAATAGCGCTTTCATTATCTGCTTTTTAACTTGAATTTTAACTCGTATAAATACAAGACTAGGGCCTCAATAGATTTTAAAACCAGTAAAATGTTGTATTTTTGTATCCAATTTTTAGAGCAAAACTTAAGATGATCAAGTTTTTTAGAAAATACATATTTCTATCCATTGTTATTCTTGTCATATCTATCATCGTAATTACCTTGATGATTAAGATTGTTACGCCAGATAGAGTGTTGCCTGTTTACCAGCCTTCTCAAATAGACACTCAATTGGTTGATACAACCGTTCAATATATTCGAAAGTACCATAAAATAGGTGATTTCGAGTTAAAAAATCAGAATGGAAATCTAATTACTCAAAAAAATTATGATGGAAAAATCTATGTAGCCGATTTCTTCTTTACTACTTGTCAGACGATATGTATACCAATGAAGAAAAACATGCTAATACTACAAGAGGCGCTTAAAGACGATGATGAGGTACTGCTTTTATCGCATACCGTTATGCCAGAAATCGATACAGTAGAACAGCTTCGTAAATTTGCCGATGAGCAAGGGATTATAGATAGCAAATGGAATTTACTTACCGGAGATAAAAAACAAATCTACGATTTGGCAAGAAAGTCTTACCTAGTAGCCAAAGATGATGAGTTTAGCGATTACGACTTAATCCATACCGAAAATTTTGTTCTTATAGATTCTAAAAAGCGAATTCGAGGTTATTATGATGGTACAGACGAAAAAGCTATAAATGAATTGTTAGAGGACATTAAGATTTTAAAACAAGAAGAACAAGAACGAAGAGAAGAAGTCCATTCCTAATATAGTTATCGCACTACCAGCTGTAATGTCTCTCTACTCTGTTGACGTAGTAACACTTCGTTTTTATGTTCTAAATCCTTTCCTGTTTCTGGCAAGAAATGGCGTATAGTATACAATTTCACATCGGTGTTATATCGCACTCTGAAGTATTTTTGTAATTCTTCTATCAACGGATTCAAATTATTATAGGCATCACTAACACATACTGTAAAGCTTATAGCAGAGCTTTGGATTAGATTTACTTTCATTTTATATTTATACAAAAGCTTAAACACCTCTCCGATATTATCTTCCATCATGAAAGAAAAGTCAAGAGAAGATAAAGACAATAGCACTTGTTTGTCTTTTAAAATAAAGCAAGGCACTTTAGGCTCTATTCCTTGTCCTTTACCTACACAGGTCCCTTTAGCATGCAGCTCTATAAATGAGCGTACGTATAAAGGAATATTCTTTCCTTGTAAAGGCTGTAATGTTTTTGGATGAATTACTGTTGCACCATAAAAAGCCAATTCGATGGCTTCTTTGTAAGATATATTACGTAACAAAGTAGGTTCTTCAAAATATCTAGGATCGGCATTATATACCCCTAATACATCTTTCCAAATACTAACTGTTTCGGCATTCAAACAATATGCAAATATAGCTGCTGAATAATCGCTTCCTTCTCTACCTAAAGTTGTACTAAAACTATTTTGATTTTCCGAACCAATAAACCCTTGAGTAATACTAATAGATTCTTTATTTATATTTTTTAGAATAGCTACTTCACTCTTCTTCCAATCTACTTCGGCATTTCGATAATAGGCATTGGTTATAATACATTTTCTTGCATCTACCCAAGTGTTAATAACACCCGATTCATTTAAGTACATAGAAACTATAGTGGTAGACAATAACTCTCCGTAACATACGATTTGATCATAAACGTATGCATGATGCGTAGATTTATTTTGTACAATAAAGTTCTCTAATTCTGCGAATAACACTTCTACTTCGGTATATACAGAACTTCTAGAGTCTGGAAATAACTCTTTCAACATCGAGTTATGAAAGTCTTT
>JAJYTI010000217.1 GCA_021793135.1 Bacteroidota bacterium | reverse complement strand
AGAAGATTTGCAGAATAATATTACGGATGCGTTAGATACCCAAGATGCAGATCCTAAAACACTATTTGAATTAGATAGGCGTTTACAAGAGCTTTATCAATTACAGCAAAAACATAACGCAGCAACTACAGAGGAACTAATTGAAATACGAAACGATTTAGAAGAGAAAGTAGTTAGTAGCTCTAATCTGGAAGATAAGATAAAACAAGTATCCGATTCGATTAAAAAAATAGAAACTAAGCTACATAAACAAGCCGCAGACTTACATAAAAGACGTGCGAAAGCTATTCCTATATTAAAAGAACAATTAGAAATTCGATTAAAGAGTTTAGGAATGCCCAATGCACAGTTTAGGTTTCAGTTAGAAACTATGACTAAATTTAATACTACTGGTTTAGACAAATTAGAATTATTATTTACAGCAAACAAGGGATTGGAGTTTGGACCATTGCAACGCGTTGCATCTGGTGGTGAACTTAGTAGAATTATGTTATCTATAAAAGCAGTTCTTGCCCAATACAAAGAGCTTCCTACCTTGGTTTTTGACGAGATAGATACTGGAGTTTCTGGAGAAATTGCAACAAAAATTGCTGGAGTAATGGATGAAATGAGTAACAGCATGCAACTATTATGTATAACGCATTTACCGCAAATTGCAGCTAGTGGATCACAACATCTTAAAATTTATAAAGAAGATCTAGAGAATAGGACGGTAACCAAGTTAAAAGTCTTAGATATTGACGAGCGTGTTTACGAAATTGCAGGAATGATAGGAGGCGAAAATCGAACAGAATCTGCATTAAGTCACGCTAGAGAGTTACTGAATTAATACGTATATTTACGAACGAAGCAAATGAAATTTATATATTATGGCATATAATTTATTAAAAGGAAAGAAAGGAATTATTTTCGGCGCATTGAATGCTGATTCGATTGCATGGAAAACTGCAGAACGTATTCACGAAGAAGGTGGAGAGTTTGTTTTAACAAATGCACCAATCGCTATGCGTATGGGACAAATCAATGAATTGGCAGAAAAAACCAATTCCGAAATTATCCCTGCAGATGCAACTAGTATTGAAGATTTAGAGAATTTAGTAACTAAATCAATGGAAATATTAGGCGGTAAAATCGATTTTGTTTTACACGCAATCGGAATGTCAGTAAACGTACGAAAAGGAAGAGCCTACACCGATCAGAAGTACGATTGGACAGCAAAAGGCTGGGATGTTTCTGCATTATCTTTCCACAAAACTATGCAAGTACTTTATCAAAAAGACGCTATGAACGAATGGGGGAGTATTGTAGCTTTAACTTATATGGCTGCACAACGTGTATTCCCAGATTATAATGACATGGCAGATAATAAAGCATACTTGGAATCTATAGCTCGTAGTTTTGGTTATTTCTTTGGTAGAGATAAAAAAGTACGTGTAAATACGATTTCTCAATCGCCTACAATGACTACTGCGGGACAAGGGGTAAAAGGTTTTGATAACTTTATGCATTATGCAGACGCTATGGCGCCTCTAGGTAATGCAACTGCCGAAGAATGTGCAGATTATACCGTTACTTTATTTAGTGATTTGACTAAGAAAGTTACGCTTCAAAACCTGTTCCATGACGGCGGTTTCTCAAATATGGGAATCAGTACACAAGTTATGGAGCTTTTTGATGCCGATAAAAAATAAAATAAATTTTAAATAACAAAAAAGACTGTCTATACAAGACAGTCTTTTTTATTCTTTATTTCCTAATTATGGAAAATCAATCTCGCTATTATTCTTTTATAATTCCTGTTTATAACCGCCCTCAAGAAATCTTAGAGTTGTTAGATAGTATGACAAAAATGACATACGCTAAACAATATGAAATAGTTATTGTAGAAGATGGTTCTAAAGATACATGTGAGAGCGTAGTACAGCAATTTTCCAATCGATTGAATATTTCCTATTACTATAAAGCAAATTCTGGACCTGGACCTTCTAGAAATTACGGGATGCGAAAAGCGAAAGGAAACTATTTTATTATTTTAGATTCCGATATTTTAATGCCTCCACATTATTTAACTGAGGTAGATAAATTTCTTTCAAAAAAATATTATGATTGTTTCGGAGGTGCCGACGCTGCATTAGACAGTTTTACCCCTGTCCAAAAAGCAATCAACTATACTATGACTTCTCTATTTACTACGGGTGGTATTCGTGGAAATAAAAAGCAATTAGGACGTTTTGAGCCAAGAAGCTTTAATATGGGAATTTCTAAGAAAGCATTCGAAGTTACTCAAGGATTTGATAGAATACACCCAGGAGAAGATCCCGACTTATCAGCTAGAATAAGAAAAGCTGGAATGGAAACGGCTTTTATTCCAAATGCTGCAGTATATCATAAAAGACGAATCTCTTGGAAAACCTTTCATAAACAAGTCAATAAATTTGGTAAAGTAAGGCCTATATTAAATGTACGTCATCCAGAAACCCAGAAGCCAACTTTCTTTTTACCTACGTTATTTTGTTTATTTACATTAGTTAGTGTGGTATTAGCATTTTATAATCCACTCTTTATACTTCCACTTGTTGCATACATTTCACTTTTATTTATAGATTCTTCTATTAAAAATAAGAGTCTATATATAGGATTCTTGTCGGTTATTGCTATGTTTATACAGTTTTACGGATATGGCACAGGATATCTTAAAGTATTTTGGAATGTGCAAGTCTTATCAAAAGATCCGGAAAAAACATTTCCAGAGTTATTTTTTGACGAAGCATAGTATGCTTATAAAAAACATTAGAAATCATGTCTACAACGAGAATCACTAAGCAGAATAAACCAAAAGTATTTCTATTCTTTTTATTTTTTGCTACCCTTTTGTGGATTTTGACCAAGTTTTCTAAGCAATATTTGTCTGGAGTAGATGTGTATATGGAATACAAAAATCTACCAGAAAATACGCTGTTAAGCGATGCTCCAAAATCTATTTCAGTAGATTTAACCGCCAATGGATTTGAATTTATTTATTTCCGATTAAAACGACCAAAAGTAGAACTTAATTTAAATAAGTATTATAACGAGGAGACTAAAGGAATAGAAATAAGTCGTGAAGCATTACAAATGGAAATCTCTAAGAATATCGATAGAGAGGTAGTGTTGAGCGACGCCTCTAGAAAAAGTATAGATGTACAATTAGATCGGATAGCCAATAAAGAAGTGGCTATTGTGGTCGATGCAGATTTGCGATTGCAAAAAGGCTTTCGCTTGGTAGATAGTGTTCAAGTGAGTCCTTCTCGTGTTATATTATCTGCTCCTTCTCAAGTGCTGGATAGCATCGATTATGTATATACGGTAAAGTGGGAGGCTAAGAATATAAATAAAAGTCAAAATAAAAAGCTTAAACTGAAAGTGCCAAATTACGAAAAGACATTTTTAGATTTAGAAGAGGTTACCGCAACGATAGATGTTATGGAGTACACTCAAAA
>JAJYTI010000216.1 GCA_021793135.1 Bacteroidota bacterium | reverse complement strand
GGATGATCTGTCAATATAAAGCTAATACTTTCTGGAGTGTGTCCAGGAGTATGCATTACTTCAAGAGTTAAATTTCCAACTTTAATTACATGTCCATCTTTCAATCCGATATGCGGAAATTCATATTGCCAATCTTCTCCTCCTTCATCCGACAGATACAATTTGGCACCTGTAACCGCTGCAAGCTCTCGCGATCCAGTAAGAAAATCAGCATGTATATGTGTTTCGGTAATATGCGTGATTTTCAGTTTGTTTTGTTCTGCTATTTCTAAATACGTGTCTATATCACGTTTTGGATCGATTACAATCGCTTCACCAGCAACTTGACAACCTATCAAGTAACTTCCTTGAGCTAGGCTCTTATCATAAATGTGTTGAAAAAACATATCCTAATTCTTTAAAATTCTTGTTATACAAATATCTCCATTACATACTTTACGTACAGTGACTTAAGTCACATAACAAAAATCCTTTGTCACAGATATCCAAATCAATTATTATTTTCCAATCTCTTTTAAGCGTTTATTTATTGGTTGTTTCTATTATACTTTCTTAGCTATTTCAACATTTGTTGTAATTCTCACTACTATTCTATCACTATCTGCCATAATTATTTTTGCTATTTCATCGAAAAAAATATCGGAATATGATGCATGGCTTGGATATGTTTTTAAAAGCTTAATATACTTAGCACTCGAAAATTCTAATGGTGTAACAAATAATTTATGTACTAGAAGTTCAAAGAATTTACTTCGTACTATTTCGTTTTTAAGATATTCTATCGTCTCTGCTTGACGTTTATAAATACAGTAATTGCTTTTTACATATCCATACTTACGATAGACTTTTTGAATTTTAAAAGCTACTTCTGGATCATCAATCAAATAGTTATTCCAAAACAATATTAATAACCCATTCTCCTTTAATAATTCATGAGATTTTCTGTATTTTCTTTTTTTATCTAACCAATGAAAAGCAGTAGCCGAGAATATAGCATCAAAACTTTCTTTTTCGAACGTTACGTTCTCAAAGTAATCATTAATAATTTCGATATTATTTTCTGATTGAAATCTAGTCTCTAATAAATCACATAACTCTCTCCCTGGCTCTATTAAAGTAAGATTCGGTTTCCATATTCTATTTATTTCTTGGGTTGCAACACCATTTCCTGCACCAATCTCCATAAAATTCAAGTTGGGTTGCACCTTCAAATATTTTAAAATCTCTTGATATACATCATCGCTATATCCTGGACGTACCTCATCATATAAATCGGAAAACTTACTAAAATAAAGCGCTCGATCTTTATTAATATTTTTTGTGTTCATTTAAACTTGTCCTTATTAATGGATAAATATAATCGAATAATACATATAAAGTATATCAGTAGAATATTCTCTATATTTATTACATCATAAGCGTGGTGAAAACGCTAGACTGAATATCACAATTATTAAAACCCAACCATATGTATACCTATAAACAATTCGGAAATACTTATTTCCTAAGTATCGAAAACCATCAAGATTTAACCGAAGCTTTTGAAACATTTTGTGAAGAACAGGAAATTAAAGTAGGAACCATCACTGGTATAGGAGCTGTAAAAGAGGTAACACTTCGTTTTTTTGATCCAAAAACAAAAGAATATGAAGACAAAACTTTTAATGAGCAGATGGAGATTAGCAACCTTATTGGGAATATAACTCGTAAGGATGGAGACGTATATTTACATATGCACATTACTTTAGGTAGAAAAGATTATACGGCACTAGCAGGTCATTTATTAACATGCATTATTCATGGTGCTGGAGAGTTTGTTATTCAAAAAATCGATGGAGATGTAGGACGTATATACGATGAAGATTGTGGATTAAACTTGTTAGGATTCTAAACGAATTATATATCCAATAAAAAAGCAGTAGAATAGATTCTACTGCTTTTTTTGATTTTTATAAACTTGTATATTAGTGTGGTAATTTTGATCGTAGCATTCCATAAATCCAAGTTCCTATTACAGCGCCAAAAATTACAATCAGAATCGGGAAATATCCTGCGCCGACCAACACAAACATTGGGCCTGGACAAGCACCTGCTAATGCCCAACCTAAGCCAAAGAATATCCCGCCTATAATATACCTTGCTATACTTCTTTTTTTATCTGGAATAATAATTTCTTCTCCTTCTATATTTTTTAATCGTTTACTTTTTATCAATTGTACAGCTATAATTCCTACCAATAAAGCAGCCCCCATTAATCCATACATATGAATGGAATCGAACTGAAACATTTCATAAATTCTAAACCAAGAAGCAGCTTCTGATTTGTACATTACAATTCCAAAAAATACACCAACAATTAGATATCCTGTACTTCGCATTTTATTTTTTCTTATTAATTATACATACTGATGAAGAGTGCCCTTTTTAAAACAAAAAAGGAAATATGAAATGCACCATAATCAAACCTCCTATAAAGAAACCTATAGTTGCTATCAAAGAAGGTATTTGTAAATTACTTATTCCTGATATCGAATGACCAGATGTACATCCACCGGCATATCTAGATCCAAATCCTACGAGCATCCCGCCTATTAGAAGCAAAAAAATGTTTTTGGGAGAAACAAAAGCTGCCTCACCATATAACTCCGTAGGCATGTAAGTTTTCCCAGCACTCTGAAATCCTAATTCGTTTAATGTTGCAATAGTTTCCAATTGTATTTCTGGTACCTGATCATTGGATAAATAATTAGAAGCTATAAATCCACCAATTATTGCACCTATCACCACAAGTAGGTTCCATCGTTGCGTTCTCCAATCTATTTGGAAAAAACTACTCGTTTTATCAGCACCACAAAGTGTGCATATAGTTCGTAAATTACTGGATACCCCAAAGTTCTTTCCTAAGAAAATTAAAATTATCATAGTCAAAGCGATCAATGGTCCACTCACATACCACGGCCATGGTTGAAAAATCCATTCCATAAATTTATATTTTAAAAGATTCTCGAAATTAATGAATGGCAAATCTCGAGTTATTAATTAAAAGATACTAATACTTAAATTACAGAAGTATCTTAGATATTAAAATAGACAGTATTTTTGATTACCAATTGGTATTACAATAATTCGAATAGCGAATCTAAAGCTTGCTTTGTACCTGCCGCAAAATATGGACTATATAACTCCCTAGTATTATAATTTATATTGCTTTTACTTGGAAGCTGATACATAGATAGTCCCGAAGCTAGACACAATGCATGACCAGCAGCATTATCCCATTCCATTGTTGGAGAAAATCGAAAATATAATTGTGACTCACCAGTAATTAATTTCGCATATTTTAATGCACTACCTACTTTATTTATTTCTATTCCAGCTTGAGAGAATTGAGTAATAATAGAAGTAGTTTTCATATCTAAATGCGATCTACTAACCAATAGAGTGTTAAACTCCGAATTATCAGGCTTCGAAATTTTTTGCATCTTCTGTTCTAAA
>JAJYTI010000019.1 GCA_021793135.1 Bacteroidota bacterium | reverse complement strand
TAGTTAGAATATAAGCAAATAAAAAAAGCGATATCTTTAATTAGATATCGCTTTTAGTGACGTCGGCAGGATTCAAACCTGCAACCTTCTGAGCCGTAATCAGATGCGCTATTCAGTTGCGCCACGACGCCTTATTGCTTAATTGCGATGCAAATATAACAACATTTTTATTACCTCCAAAACTATTTTAAACTAAAATAGTAGCATTAATTTACCTCCGCTCGCAAGTCGGCTTCTAACAAGCTCATACACAGTTCACTCATCTCCTCTAAATCGCCAGAACGCACACTGCATTTTCCATTAAAATGTGTTATCCATGCACATTGTTCTGCTTGAATGGGATCATGACCACATACGCGAATCAATACGTCGATTACATAATCGAAAGTATTTATGTCATCATTTAAAAGAATTAATTCGTACTCTCTAATAGATTTTTCAAGTACATCTACCTTCTCTATTTCTTTTTCCTTCGCCGACATTATCAAATTTATTTTTTAAATTTTGCCGCTATCCAATTATTACGCATTTTATTATCTACAAAACTTAATGAAGCTTCTGTTGCTTTTGCTTGAATAGCTGATAAATCTTCACTATAAAACCCGCTTACATATAGCAAACCACCTTTTTTCAAATGTTTTGCATAAGTTGGTATATCTTCTAACAGAATATTTCTATTTATATTGGCTAGAATCACATCAAATTTCGGATTTTTTTCTGAAGAAAGATTTTTTAAGGTTTCAACAGTTCCTTGAAATGCTTCGATATTCGTGCAGTTATTCTTCTCAATATTTTCAACACTATTTTCATAGCACCAACTATCAATATCGATTGCATCAGCATGTTTTGCACCACGTTTACTAGCCAAAATCGCTAATACTGAAGTACCACAACCCATATCTAAAACTGTTTTATCAGCCATATCGCCTTCTAACACATACTCTAACATCATATAAGTTGTTTCGTGATGCCCTGTGCCAAACGACATTTTGGGTTCGATAACAATATCATAGGTAACATCTTTTGCTTCATGGAATGGAGCACGTACGTAACAAACTTCACCTACTTGAATAGGATTAAAATTCTTTTCCCATTCTTCATTCCAATTTACCTGAGCTATTTCTTTCTGGTCGTAAGTAATTTTAAACTCTTCATTTTTTAGGATTAGAACCTCATCTAATAGATTCTCTTTCCATTCACTTTTCAATATATAAGCAAGAAGACCATCTTGGGTTTCTACAAAACTATCGAAACCTAGAAATCCTAATTCTGCTATTAGAATCTCTACTCCAGGTTCTACCGGATCTACCTTAAAATCAAATTCTAGATATATATTATCCATAATATTATTTAAAAGAATGTAATAATTCTACGAAGCTATCTACTTTTAAAGATGCTCCCCCGACTAATCCACCATCTACATCGGGCTGCGCAAAAAGCTCTTTTGCATTGCTAGGCTTAACACTTCCTCCATAAAGAATAGAAGTAGCATCGGCTACATGTTGGTTATATTTATCTACTATTAAGCTTCTAATAAATGCATGCATCTCCTGAGCTTGTTCAGGGCTAGCTGTTTTTCCTGTACCAATTGCCCATACAGGTTCATAGGCAATAATGACATTTTTCATTTCGATTTCTGATAGGAAAAATAAACTATCTTCTAATTGCGATTTTACAGTAGACTCTGCTTTTTCTGCTTCGCGTTCCTCTAAACTTTCCCCCACACAAAACACAACTTGAATCGAATTATTGATTGCTTGTTTTACTTTCTCTGCAAGTATTTCATGAGTTTCACCAAATATAGAACGACGTTCGCTATGCCCTATAATAGCAGTTTTCACCCCGATACTTTTAAGCATATCTGCTGATACTTCACCGGTATAGGCTCCCTTATCATGTTGACTAATATTTTGTGATGCAATAACCAACTCATCAGTCGCAGCTTGCTTACAAGCATCTAACATCACATAAGAAGGTGCAATCATCATTTGCACATCTTGAGGTTTATCTTCTTTAACCAAAGCTTCGATAAAAGATACAGCCTCGGCCTTATTCTGATTCATTTTCCAATTTCCTGCAACAATTTTCTTTCTCATAACTAATACAATCTAATTTTAGGGTCTAGCCATGCATAAAGACTATCGACCAAAATATTTATAATTATAAACATAGTAGCAATTACCAATACCGACCCCATAATTACAGGTAAGTCGAGCGTATTTAGCGCTTCTACAATTTCTTTTCCTAATCCATTCCAACCAAAGATATATTCTACAAATACAGCTCCTGCAAGCATTGACGCAAACCAGCCTGACAATGCAGTAATTACTGGATTTAACGCATTCCGCAAAGCATGTTTGGATATTACTTGACGTAGATTTAATCCTTTTGCAAATGCTGTTCGAATATAATCTTGATTCATTACTTCTAACAAAGAGTTTCGCATAAGTTGACTCACTACGGCCAATGGTCGAATTCCTAATACAATAGCCGGTAATATTAAATTACGCCACTGAATATATTTTCCTGTTCCAAAGTCATCTACTTCATACAAACTTCCTGAAATAGGTAAATGCGTGTATTTATTTAAAAGGTATCCAAATATCCAAGCAAATAATACGGCACTAAAAAACGAAGGAATACTCATTCCTAAAGTGCTTAAAAATTGAATACTAATATCTATCCAACTATCTCTAGTAAGTACTGAAATGACACCTAAAAGAACTCCTATGATTAGCGCGATACAAATAGCTGCCACTGCTAACAAAACAGTATTAGGTAAGGTTTCACTTATAATTTCTGTAACTGGTTTACTGTTTTTCTGAAATGAATCTCGTAAATACGGAGTTTTCAATACCCATACGGAAGATTTGGTGCCAAATAATCGAGTGGCTTGATATTTACCATCCTGTAAATAAGAATAGTCTTCTGGGTTTTTACTATGAACAGAAATTACCGATAAATCGTTTAGGTATAGTACATATTGTTTAGCTATAGGCATATCAAAACCATACTTCTTTTTAACAATCTCCAATTGTTCAGGGGATTGATTTTGTCCTAGCATCATTCGAGCAGGATCTCCTGGAAGTACAGCAAAGAGTAAAAAAACGACACTTACTACTCCAAAAAGAGTCAAAAAAGCATAGAATATATTTTTTACTAAATAGCTAAACACCTATTCTTTTATTTTTAAATCTAACTTATTCAAATTAGACCAGTGTTCTTTTTCTACAATTGTACCATTATGCAACACTAAAACACCTGGCACACTACGCACTATGGTTTTTAAAGCTGTCTCATCACAGAAATAAAAGTCAAAAGGAAGATCAAACTCTTCTTTTACAGACATAGCCTTCTCATTACTCGATGCTGATATACCGATAACTTTAAATCCTTTACTTTTTGCATCCCTAGCCATATCGCTCATCTTGGTCATTCCGATATCGTTTGCTAAATTTAAATCATAGGCGATAACCATTACTAAGTTTGGTTCATTTAAAAAATCTGAAGTATAATCTTCGCCATCTTTTTCAATAGAAAAATCATTAATTGGTGGCACATAGCCTTCAGAAACCATCTCTGTATCTACACGCATGAATTCTCCTTCTACATCTGGATAATCTCCTTGTGTAGTGATTCTTTTCTCCTCGCCATTTACATTAAACCACCAATGGTAGTTAAACACAGGTTCTTGAGCATCTTCTGGATAATCCATTCCTTCTTCTATATTCACTCCTATTTTGTAAGCTCTAAAATCTAGAATAGGTAAGTTATCTAATACATAATAAACGATAGACAATGATAAAACAAAAGTTACAAAAACGGCAAACACTCTAGCTTGTTTACTCAGAATAGGTTGAATATATATTCTTCCAAAATACAGTATGGCTATAAGCACAAGTAGTATTAAATCTTTATAGAAAGATTGCCATGGTGTAAGTGGTATAGCATCGCCAAAACACCCACAATCGGTTACTTTATTAAAGTATGCAGAATAAAAAGTAAGGAAAGTGAAGAAAAGTATCATTCCTATTAAACTCCACAAGGTAAATTTACGTGCTAAACCTAACAATAGCATAACACCTATTAAAACCTCAAAGATTACAATAACTACAGCTATTGGTAATGCATAGGGCGATAAAAAGTCTAAATTAAGAACCGTTGGGTCAAAATAGTCTTGTAACTTAAATGCAAACCCCATCGGATCATTGAGTTTTATTAACCCACTAAATATAAATAGCACTCCAACAATTACTCTGGCTATTTGCACAATCCACCGCATCTAAATATTTTTTTATGGTTATTAATTAACTTCTTTACTTTGTTGTTCCTCCAAATGTATTAGCGCAAAAACTGCATAATTTATTATATCTTGGTAGTTCGCATCTATTCCTTCAGAAACAACGGTCTTTCCTTTATTATTTTCAATTTGCTTTACTCGATATAATTTTTGCAAAATTAAATCGGTTAATGAACTAACACGCAAATCTCTCCATGCTTCACCATAATCATGGTTTTTATCTTCCATAAGTTCCTTAGAAATTTGCACATGTTTATCGTAAAGTTGCGCCGCGTGCTTATTATCTAAATCCGGTTGTTCGGCCACTCCTAATTCCATCTGAATCAACGCCATCACCGAATAATTTATAATTCCAATAAACTCTACGTCTTGATTTTCTTTTACACGTTGCTCTGTATTTTCTTGTAGCCCACGTATACGTTGTGCTTTGATAAAAATCTGATCGGTTAATGATGGAAGTCTTAAAATTCGCCATGCACAACCGTAATCTTGCATTTTAGAACGAAACAATTTGCGACATGTATCTATAATCGCATCGTATTGTTTGGAAGTTTTTTGCATTTAACTATTAAATTTTATGTACATTTCGCTTTGGATAAAGCAATATATAAAATTGAAATCACTTAACTGCAAAGGTACACTAATAGATTTTAGCATACCAAGAGTAATGGGTATAATAAATACTACTCCCGACTCTTTTTATGACGGAAAAAAACCAAAAGACACGGATAGTATTTTACATCGTGCAGAGCAGATGTTAACAGATGGTGCCACTTTTCTAGATATTGGCGGATATAGCTCCTGGCAGGCCAAAGACGTCTCAGAAGATGAAGAATTACAAAGAGTTTTACCTGCTATAGAAGCTATCTTAAAACGATTTCCAGAGACATTAATCTCGGTAGACACATATCGAAGCAATGTGGCTAAAGAATCTATCGAACATGGCGCAGCAATGATAAATGATATTTCGGCTGGACATTTAGATGAGAATATGCTGAGGACTGTAGCGAGTTTAAAAGTTCCCTATATCATGATGCATATGCGTGGTACACCTAAAACGATGCAAGACAGCAAAAACACAGAGTATAAAAACTTAATAACTGACATTTTTTATTATTTTACAGAACGTATAGCAAAAGCTAGAGCACTAGGTATAGACGATGTGATAATTGATTTAGGTTTTGGTTTTGCTAAAACTAGAGAACAAAATTATGAGTTACTAGATCAATTAGATGTTTTTAAAAAACTAAACACTCCTATTCTTACTGGAATTTCTAGAAAATCCATGATTTATAAAACCCTAAACATCCTACCTGATGAAGCTTTAAATGGCACTACTCTACTTCATGCCATTGCCTTACAGCGTGGTAGCAATATACTTCGAGTACATGATGTGAAAGAAGCTATAGAATGCATACAACTTATGCAAGAGCTACCTTCATTTAGGGAAAATGTATAAATTTACATTGCAGAATTAATATAATAAAAACCTGAAACACCTTTAAAGACTTGGATTTTTTAAACATTAGAATAATAGACCTTATAGATATCTTTCTGGTTGCCTTCCTCTTATTTCATGTATATAAGTTGGTAAAAGGCACTGCGGCTATTCAGATATTTATTGGTATTGTTATTCTATATGTTGTGTGGATGCTTACAGAGCTATTAGAGATGGAGCTCTTTAGCAAAATACTTGGAGGGTTTTTAGGAGTAGGAATGTTTGCATTAATTGTAGTTTTCCAACAAGAAATTCGAAGATTCCTATTGGTTATAGGAACCACAAATTTTACTTCTAAAATAAAATGGCTCCGTAAATTCAATTTATTCTCAAAAGAAGAAGACGGTTTTTATAGCATTGCACCTGTTCTTGTAGATACTTGTAAAAAACTAGCAAGCACAAATACCGGAGCACTAATTGTAATAAAAAGAAACAACAGCCTAGATTTTATTAAAACGTCTGGAGACAGTATGGATATTGCTCTTAACCAACCAATTATAGAAAGTGTATTTTATCCAAATAGTCCTTTGCATGATGGTGCCATGATAGTTGAAGGTGATAGAATTACCGCCACTCGAGTAATTCTTCCTGTATCGGAAGATCGTAGTATTCCATTAAGATTTGGTTTACGACATAGGGCTGCTTTAGGTATTTCTGAAAAAACCGATGCTGTATGTTTAGTGGTTTCTGAAGAGAATGGCCAAATATCTTATTTTAGAGAAGGTGATTTTGTGATTTTCGAAAATCATGATGATTTAAAAAGAATTATCAATCGCGATTTAAATACTGCGGAATAACATTAATTATTCTTTTACTTCGGCAAGAAATTGAACTTCATAAAGCTTTCTATAATAGCCTCCTTCTTTCTTTAACAACTCCTCGTGTGTACCCATTTCCACAACTTTACCAGCATCCATAACTAAAATTTTATCTGCTTTCTGAATTGTAGCTAACCTATGTGCAATAACAATAGAAGTTCTACCTCGAGTTATTCTTTCTGTGGCAATTTGTATAAGTTCTTCTGAATAAGAGTCTATAGACGATGTTGCTTCATCTAATATTAAAATACTTGGTTTATTTACATAAGCTCGTAAAAAAGAAATAAGCTGTCGTTGTCCAGAAGACAACATGGTTCCACGTTCTTTTACATTATATTGGAATCCATTCGGAAGGCTCTCAATAAACTCAGATACTCCTATAGCCTTTGCTGCTTCATACACCTCCTCTTCCGTTATATCAGCATTATTTAGTGTAATATTATTCAATATAGAATCAGCAAAAAGCATAACATCTTGTAATACTACAGCTATTTCTTTTCGTAAAGAAGATAAAGTATATTCTTGGATAGGTATGTTATTTATTTTAATTGTTCCACTATTAATTTCATAAAATCTAGATAGCAAATTGATAATAGTAGATTTACCCGCCCCTGTAGCGCCTACAATTGCAAGTGTTTCTCCCGGTTGTACTGTAAAAGACACTCCTTTCAACACCATAGTATCTTCATTGTATCCAAAATACACATCCTCAAAACTAATTACTCCAGTGGTTCTACCTAACACCTTAGTTCCTGTATCAGGAATACTAGCTTCTGTATCTAATATACCAAATACTCTATTGGCTGCTACCATCCCCATTTGTAACGTGTTAAACTTATCGGCAATTTGTCGGAGCGGTCTAAAAAGGATTTGTGTTAAGTCTATAAAAGCAGTAATAATACCCAAAGAAACTACTCCTCCACCTAAAGCATTTAATCCGCCATACCACACTACAAGACCTAATGCAATACTAGAGGACAGTTCGGCAATTGGAAAATAAATAGAGTTATACCAAACCGTTTTAATCCAAGCTTTTTTATGCTTTTCATTTATTTCTTTAAAGGTATCATACTCAATCTTTTCTCTTGTAAATAGCTGAACGATTTTCATTCCCGTAATACGTTCTTGTACAAAAGAATTAAGATTAGCTACTTGATTACGAACCTCTTCAAAAGCAACCTTCATGGCACGTTGAAACAATCTTGTAGCGTATAATATAAGTGGCATTATCGCAAAGACTATCAAGCTTAGCCTCCAACTTTTAAACATCATAAAACCAGCAACAACCAACATCTTTAATAAGTCGCTGATAATAACAAACAGTCCTTCACTAAAAATACTAGAAATAGTCTCTATATCATTTACAGTACGCGTTGTTAGCCGTCCTACAGCACTATTATCAAAATACTTCATTTTAAAATTCAGCATTCGCTTGAACAAATCATTTCGTATATCGCGAATAACATTTTGACCAAGCCAATTGGCATAAAAAATAAAAGCTAATTGAAATAATACTTCTAAAAGTAATGCCCCAATCATAAGAATTATGAAAATCAATAAGGCATTCGGTTCTTTTTCTTTTATAGGACCATCTATGGTAAGTTGTAATAAATAAGGGCGTAGTATGGCAACTCCAGATATGGCGACAGCCGTAAAAGCCACGAAATAAAACACAAGACGATAATTTTGTGCATATTTCAACAGCCTTTTAAATAATTTAAAATCAAATGCTTTTCCTACCTCTTTCATCTACTACTTATAATTTCTTCTGGATATACTATTTTATACAAGTATAATCCATGCGCTGGAGCAGAAGCTCCTGCTTTTTTTCTATCACCACTATTTAAAATAGCTTCAAATTCTTCTTGCGTACAATTTCCTTTACCTACTTCTATCAAAGTTCCTACCATAGCTCGCACCATATTACGTAAGAATCTATTTGCAACAACTTCAAATCGCAACACATTATTATCTTCTACCCATATCGCTTTGGATATCGTACAATCATACGTTTGCACATCGGTATTCGATCTTGAAAAACACTTGTAATAAGTGTGCTTTAATAATTTTGATGCTGCTAAATTCATCGCATCCACATCTAATTTTAAAGATCGGATATTCCATGCAAATCCCGATAAGAAAGGATCTTTTTGTGTGCTTACTAGATAATGATACTCTCTAGAAATCGCATCAAATCTTGCATGTGCATCCCTAGGAACTTCCAATATTCGACACACTGCAATATCTTTTGGTAAAAAGGAGTTTAATCGAAAACAAAGCTGCTTCAAATCTCCTAAATCTTTCTCCACATCTAAATGCAAAAACATCTGCTTAGCATGTACCCCAGCATCGGTTCTACCTGCTCCTATCACTTCGATTGTCTCTCTCAACAAAATAGAAAGCTTCTCTTGTAAAACCTCTTGCACTGTGATAGCATTTGGCTGAATTTGCCAACCATGATAATCTGCTCCGTTATAACTTATTTCCAGAAAATATCGCAAAGAATACTGTATTTTTGAAAAAGCAAATATACAAAACACCTACCTACAAAATTGTTTTACGGTTAGATATTAGCAACTAGCCACAAATCAAAACATTAATATGACAAAAATACTTCTACTTAGTGACACACATAGCTATATAGATGAAGCAATTTTAAAATATGTTCGAACCGTAGATGAAGTGTGGCACGCTGGAGATATAGGCAACTTAGAAGTTACAAAAGCTATAGAAGCAATAAAACCACTACGTGCAGTTTACGGTAATATAGATAATCACGAAATTCGTTCTACTTATCCCGAAGTACAAAACTTTACAATAGAAAATGTAAAAGTATGGATGACACATATAGGTGGGTACCCAGGGCGATACTCTCCTGGCATCCGACAAACTTTAGATATAGAAAAACCAAAATTATTTATATCGGGGCATTCTCATATATTAAAAGTTATGCCTGATAAAAAAAGGCAACTATTACATATGAACCCTGGTGCAGTGGGTAAAAGTGGTTTTCATAAAGTAAGAACCATGCTACGGTTTGAGATTGAGAAAGAGACTATTAAAAACCTAGAAGTAATCGAATGGTCTAGGTAAGAATAGAAAAACCCTCCTATATGGCATAATAATAGGAGGGCTTTTGCACTAATATACTAAGATTTAGGTTTATCGTAAACGATCCATAGATTTTACGAGCCTCTCGTCCTTTTGAATGGCCTTATTGGCCAGCACTAAAAACACGATAGAAATAATAGGAAGAAGCCCTATACCCTTCTTCGAAACTTCAGTCTCTCCAGATACACCTAGCGACGCGTAAACGAAAACTCCCAGTAATGCGAAAATGAACAAACTATTCAAACGGTTTAAAACAAACTGCGTTTGACGGTTTTTATATTTAAATATGGATATAATTGCCAATATAACGGATGCAAATATAGGAATTATAATCAATAAACTGTTTTTATCTACAACAACTTCTCCATCAGCCCCCGTGAACTGTGGGAACCAAATATATAAAGCAATCATGATAATTGCAACTATAAACATATAAATGGTCTGAATTCTCTGTATCATTATATTATTTTGATTCGTTCCCTGCAAAAATAGTCTTTTCTTTTTTTAAGAAAAAATGTCTATTCAAAAAAAAAGTTGTATAATTGCATCTATATAGAATATAACTATCTTCATTTGAGTTGCCTGCAACTTATTACTCATTCGTAATATTTTATCATAAAATAAAATTTGTTAGTTAGACAACTAAACAATTCAAAACCTTGATAAACAATCCCTATTTAACTTAAATTAAATACCACAACCAATAATTTACATGTTCGAAATTTCAGAATTAAAAGAAAAAAAACTTCCTGAACTTCAAGAGCTTGCCAAGACATTAGGCATTCCTAAGTTCAGAAGCTATAGAAAATTAGATTTGGTGTACCAAATCCTTGATTTCCAAGCTGCAAATCCTAAATCTATAAAAGCAGTTGTCGAGGAACTTCCTACCAAAAAAGAAGAAACAGATTCGAAGAAGAAAAACCATTCCGATGGTGCAAAACGCAAGCCTGGTCGACCAAGAAAACCAGCAGCCAACGAATCTAACCAAAGCAAGAAGCACGATACCAAAAACGATGCTAAGCACGACACGAAGTATTCAAAAGACACAAACGATTCCGACAAAAAGAAACAACAGTCTCATCCGCATAAAAATGCGAAACAAGATCAAAAAACGAATCGTGGGTCAAGACACAATACTAAAGACAACAAGTCTCACAACACAAAAGATAATAAACAGCATAACGACAAACACGATAAGCATGACAAACATGAAAAGCACCAAAACAATCGTGATAAAAGAAGTCGTTACAGAGAACCAGATTATGAGTTTGATGGTATTATAGAAAGTGAAGGAGTACTTGACATTATGCAAGATGGTTACGGTTTTTTAAGATCAAGTGACTATAACTACCTAACTTCACCAGACGATATTTATGTATCGCAATCCCAAATTAGACTTTTCGGACTAAAAACAGGAGACACTGTTCTTGGTGAAGTTCGACCTCCAAAAGATGGAGAAAAATATTTCCCACTCATCAAAGTGAACAAGATAAACGGATTAGATCCTGACAAAATCCGCGACCGAATTGCATTCGAACATTTAACCCCTCTTTTTCCTAACGAACGATTTAGAATTGCTGAAAGACAAAGCAACATATCGACAAGAATTATCGATTTATTCGCTCCTATAGGTAAAGGGCAACGTGGTATGATTGTAGCGCAACCAAAAACCGGTAAGACTATGTTATTAAAAGACATAGCAAATGGAATTGCTGCCAATCACCCAGAAGTATACCAAATCATTCTATTAATAGACGAACGACCAGAAGAAGTTACCGACATGCAGCGTAACGTAAATGGCGAAGTAATCGCTTCAACCTTTGATAAAGAAGCAAGCGAACACGTTCGAGTAGCCAACATCGTAATAGAGAAAGCTAAACGTCTTGTAGAATCTGGTCATGATGTAGTGATTCTATTAGACTCTATTACTCGACTAGCAAGGGCATACAACACAGTACAGCCTGCAAGCGGTAAAATATTAAGTGGTGGTGTAGATGCTAATGCACTTCATAAACCTAAACGATTCTTTGGAGCAGCTAGAAATATCGAAAACGGTGGATCTTTAAGTATTATTGCAACCGCATTAATTGAAACCGGATCTAAAATGGATGAAGTTATCTTTGAAGAGTTTAAAGGTACGGGTAACATGGAGCTTCAATTAGACCGCAGAATTTCTAATCGTAGAATTTTCCCTGCAGTAGATTTAATGGCATCTAGTACTCGTCGAGATGATTTATTATTAGATGAAAACGAAATCCAAAGAATGTGGATACTTCGTAACTACTTATCAGAAATGAATCCAGTAGAAGCTATCGAATTTATTCACAATAGAATAAAGCAAACAAAAAACAATGAAGAGTTTTTAGCTACCATGAGTAGTAAATAACCTTTATTAAATAAATAAAAAAACCTCCTAAAATTATTAGGAGGTTTTTTTATACTATCAAGTCAAGATTAGATTTCTAAAGCTTTCTACTTTTCTTTCCCTTCTTCATATCTTTAGGATGGAATAACAAATACTCTTGAGGAAAAAGTAGCTTCACATTTTCATAAGTATTTTTAAGAGCTCTCTGCGATTGTTCGAAGTTTTTCCAACGCACCTTCTCTATTCCTTCCTCTTCTTGAGGAACAAACTCCCCATTAAAATCAGAGTGCATTTTATACCAATAAGTAACTTTCAGTTTCAGCTTCTTATTTCTTTTAAATACATGATACGTCTTAGTAATAAATTCCCCTATTTCTAAATCTTTTATACCGGTTTCTTCCTCTACTTCACGAATAGCAGCATCTTCATAAGATTCACCCTTCTCTACTCGTCCTTTGGGTAAATCCCACCGGTCGTTTCGTTTAATAAAAAGGATTTTCTTTTTAGAATTCGAAACCATTCCACCCGCAGCAATTACCACAGGAATTTTTTCGAATAATAGTGGCTCTAACATAGCTTCATCTGGATGATAAAGATTAACAAAATCTAATTTTCCTTTTTGGATATCCTTAATTAGCTTTTTAAAATCCACTTCTTTTAAAGGAATTGCCGTATATTGCTTGCCAATATTCTTTTGTGTTGAAAGAATAATTGGAATATCTTTTATAAATACTTTATACATTTGTTGTATGATTTTAAATAAGGAGACAGCTCAAGAAACCGCCAACTTACTATTGCAAATTAATGCAATAAAACTACAACCACAAAACCCTTTTACATGGGCTTCTGGATGGAAATCACCAATATATTGTGATAATCGCATTACACTTTCTCATCCAGCTATTAGAAATTATTTGCGTGAACAAATTGCAAGACAAATCGAAGAAATAACCGGCAAACCAGATGCTATTGCTGGAGTGGCTACAGGCGCCATTGGTATTGGTGCTCTTGTTGCAGATTATTTAAACCTCCCATTTTGTTATGTCCGACCAGAACCTAAAAAACACGGAAGACAAAATCAAATAGAAGGACATCTAGAACCTGGAAGCAAAGTTGTTGTTATCGAAGATTTAATTAGCACTGGAATGAGTAGTTTAAAAGCTGTTAAAGCTTTAGAAGAATATGGTGCAAAAGTAAAAGGAATGTTTGCTATTTTCTCTTACGGTTTTCCAGTTGCCGAGAAAAACTTTAAAGAAGCAAATGTCGAGTTACATACTTTGAGCAATTATGACAACTTATTAATTCAAGCAGAAAAATCTAATTATATCTCAGAAGAAGAATCCATACTTCTTTCGCAATGGAGTAAACAACCGGATACTTGGGATTTGAAATAATATTATAATTATGGAACTGAAAAGTAAAAAAGTAGAAGTAAATCTATCAAAAGAAAAGCTTCACGAATTCCTACAAAAAGTAGAAAACTACGATCAATTAATGCCTGAAAACAGAGCGAAATTTGAAGTGATTCGAGAAAATGCTTTTGTATTTGGACTAAAAGGAATGCCAGAAATCGCCTTAGAAATAAAAGACGTTTCCAACCCTAACAAAGTAGTATTAGGTGCAATCAGTGATAAACTACCATTTACACTAACTGCTGATTTAGAAGAAATTTCTAATGATAAAACAAGCGCTGAGTTATTGTTTGAAGGGAAGTTTAATCCAATGATGGCAATGATGATTAAAAATCCAATCAGTAAGTTCATAGACACACTCACAGACAATATGGCCAACCTATCTTAGGCTTTTAATATTTAAGAGAAACTTCCTTAGGCCAATATAGTTCTACTGCATTGGTTAAGGAAGTTTCTATTTTTAATTGTCCTAAGGATGTAACTCCTCTTATAATTCCAGAGAAAAAAATCTCTTGAGTATTTTCAAAACTTGATACTTTATCTTTTCTAAATAAATTCTGTTCGTATTCCTCTTTTATTTTGGAATAATTTTCTGGTTTCAGTTCTTTCAAATTATTAATAAGAACTTCAACAATCCTCTTGGCTACCAAATCAATATCAAATTCATTTTGGGTTTGCGTATACATCGAGCCCAATTTTGGTAAGGAGTCCACATTAGTATTATTCACATTAACCCCTATCCCAATTATACTAGAAGATATATTACTTTGTTTAACTGTATTTTCTATGAGTATGCCAACAAGCTTTTTCGAACGTGACAGAATGTCGTTTGGCCATTTCACACGAATATTAGGTACATTAAACTCTTCCAAAACTTTTTGCACACTCAAAGCCACTAGCATAGAAAGATAAAATTGGTCTTGTGCCCTTAGCTTATCAAACCTCACATACACGCTCATTGCCAAGCTCTTACCCTTCTCCTCATGCCATTTACTATTACGCTGGCCTCGACCAGCAGTTTGATTATCGGTTATCACAACTGTCGGACTTTCCAACGTATTATCTTTGGCCAATTCACTCAAAAATGTATTTGTTGAGGGAGTGGCATTAAGTTTGATTAAATTCATATTCGTCTTTTACCGCATTATGTTTGCCTAAAAGGCTTAACACATGCAAAAAAAATAATAACTTTGCGCAAATCAAAAACTTTGAATGACTAAAAATAAAAATAACGATCAACTGCTTAGTTTAATTATACAAGGCATTGAGGAAGTGAAGGGTAAAGATATAGAGATTTTAGATCTTAGAGAGATTGAAAACACTGTATGTGATTACTTCGTTCTATGTACAGGAAATTCTAGCACACAAGTCAATGCTATTGAAGGTTCGGTACAGCGAACCGTAAGCAGAGGTTTACAAGACAAACCTTGGCATATTGAGAATACACCTAATGCTAAATGGACGCTTATGGACTACGTAAGCATTGTAGTACATATTTTCCAACCAGAGGCACGAGAATTCTATGATATCGAAGGTCTGTGGGGGGATGCTAACTCCATGAAAATAGAAACATCATATTAAATTAAAATAAGAGCCATATGGCAAATAATAAAAAGAAAATACAACCAAGGAAGCCAAAATTCAACACTTATTGGATATGGGCTGGCCTTATTATGTTGTTTATTGGTATTCAAATCTTTGGTGGCAACAAATGGGCACAACCTACCAAAACAACACAAGCAGAATTTGAGAAATTCTTGGTGCAAGGCGATGTAGAACGAGTAGAAGTTATCAATAAAAACCGAGCAGAAGTTTATCTTACAAATGAAGCGAAGCAAAAAGAAGAGCACAAAGATAAACTAGGCAATAACTTTATAACTCCTAGTGCAAACGATGCAAGTTATGAATTTGAGTTTGGAGATTTACAAATCTTCCAAAACAATGTAAACAAAATCATAGAGGATGAAGGATTAGACACTTCTATAGAATTCAATACCGAGAAAAATGTATTTGGCGACATTTTAATTTCGTTCTTGCCATTTATCATTATCATCGCAATCTGGATATTCTTAATGCGACGCATGTCATCTGGAGCTGGTGGTGGTGCTGGTGGACAGATATTTAATATCGGGAAATCTAAAGCAAAACTATTTGATGAAAATACAGACATCAAAGTATCATTTAAAGATGTTGCTGGACTAGAAGGGGCTAAAGAAGAAGTAGAAGAAATTGTTGAATTCCTTAAAAACCCAGGACGTTACACTGCTTTAGGAGGGAAGATTCCTAAAGGTGCATTACTTGTAGGACCTCCGGGAACTGGTAAAACGTTACTTGCAAAAGCAGTAGCTGGAGAAGCTAAAGTACCTTTCTATTCTCTATCTGGATCAGATTTTGTAGAAATGTTTGTAGGCGTTGGTGCATCACGTGTTCGTGATTTATTCAAACAAGCCAAAGAAAAATCTCCTTCAATTATATTTATCGATGAGATTGATGCAATTGGTCGCGCAAGAGGAAAAAGCAACTTCTCTGGTTCTAATGACGAACGTGAAAATACCTTAAACCAATTACTTACAGAGATGGACGGTTTTGGAACCAACACCAATGTAATTGTAATTGCTGCAACTAACCGTGCCGATGTACTAGACAAAGCGCTTATGCGTGCAGGTCGTTTTGATAGACAAATTTATGTAGACCTACCTGATATTCGTGAGCGTAAAGCTATTTTTGAGGTACATTTAAAACCTCTAAAAATAAATGAGACGGTAGATGTAGACTTCTTGGCAAAACAAACACCAGGATTCTCAGGAGCCGACATTGCAAACGTATGTAACGAAGCAGCATTAATTGCTGCACGTAAAAATAAAACTGCAGTAGAAAAACAAGATTTCCTAGATGCAGTAGATAGAATTGTAGGTGGATTAGAGAAAAAGAATAAAATTATTTCTCCTGAAGAAAAACGTACCATCGCATTCCACGAAGCTGGTCACGCTACCGTAAGCTGGATGCTAGAGCACGCTTCTCCATTAGTAAAAGTTACTATTGTACCTAGAGGTCAATCTTTAGGGGCTGCTTGGTACTTGCCAGAAGAACGTTCTTTAGTTCGTACAGAACAGATGTTAGACGAAATGTGTGCTACATTGGCTGGACGTGCAGCAGAGCAAATCATATTTGGTAAGATTTCTACTGGAGCCCTAAACGACCTAGAGAAAGTAACCAAACAAGCAAGAGCTATTGTTACGATATACGGACTGAATGAAAAAATAGGAAATATTACTTACTATGATTCTTCAGGACAATCAGAATACAATTTTACTAAGCCTTATAGTGAGAAGACCGCAGAAGATATCGATAATGAGATTTCTAAGATAATCGAAACTCAATACGAACGTGCACTTCAAATCTTAGAAAAGCATAAAGATCAATTAACTGCTTTAGCAGAAGAATTACTAGAAAAAGAAGTAATCTTCAAAGAAAGTTTAGAGCGTATTTTTGGTACTCCTCAATATGAAATTCAAAGGCAAGAAAGAGAAGATAAACTCTTAAGCGAAGAAGCTGAAAACAAATCAGAAGATTCCAATCCGACACCTATAGATTCCAATCCAAATAGTGAAGGTGTCGATAAAATAGACGAAGACAATAAAGGTTAAGTTAGACTTAATTCGCTAAAAAGTAACTAGTTCCATATACTAGTTACTTTTTAGTTCATTAAGATTCTGTATATTTGGTATAATAACTTAAGTAGAACGCTTCAAAAAACTTGTCGAATGAGTCTATTTAGAAGGCTACTAACATCTAGAAAGAAGAAACAGGAGACTCCTCCCCAACAGCCACAGGAAAGCAAATATCTTCCTGAGGACAAGCCTCCTATTGACGAAGAATTCACCATAAATTTCCGTAAGAATGGTGGAAAGTTCTTATACTGTGAAGACTTGAATGAGGTTTCTGATGCCTTTGATAATATACTTCTAGAAAATGATTGGTACGAAACGAAAGTATTCTGCTTAGATAAAAACTTAACTCAAAGATTTGACGGCTATAATCTAGAATTCAAAACAAGTGGTAATAACTGTTCATTTATGCTTACTACTTGCGAATCTTTAGTTGCCGACAAAGGTTCTATATTACTTTCATCCAATCAACTAAAAGGTAGAAAGTTAATGGAATTACCTACCAATATAGTCATCTATGCAACTACTAGCCAGATAGTAGGAAACATTAGTGACGGGATGCAAATAATTAAACAACAAAGCAAAAACGGAATTCCAGTTAATATTACAACAATACGTCATTTTGGAGAAATGAAAACCGACGACTTTATGATGTATGGTAATTCAAACAAAAACCTTTATCTCCTATTGATGGAAGATTTTTAAAATGAAAGATTTACTTGTACGTTCGTTTTCTGGATTATTCTATGTACTCCTTATATTATCTACTTTATTTATTGGCAAAGTTCCCAGTTTAATCATTTTTGGTGCTCTTGGGGTAATTACACTTAGAGAATTTCTAAATCTTATAGACAAACAAGGGCAATCTATTTTATACCCTGCTCTATATTTTATTTTATTTTTAAGTTTAATATCACTTTATAGCCGAGAGAGTACTATCTTCGCGCCGCTAATACTGATTATAAGCTGTATTTTCAACAGCTTTTTAGCCTATCAATTACTTACATCGAGAGAATTGACTTATAGTCTATCTTATAAACTATGCCTAAGCATTTTATATCTTATAGGAGGGATTATTTTTATGACGGGTATAGCATATACCTCTATTAATATGGGATATAACCCAAAACTATTAGTTGCTATATTTTTACTTATATGGGCTAACGATAGTTTTGCGTATCTTGTGGGCGTAAAATTTGGAAAAAGGAAACTTTTCCCAAGTGTATCTCCAAAGAAAAGTATAGAAGGCTTTATCGGAGGTTTAGCAGGAGCTATATTGGTAGGTATAATTATTTCCTACACACTATATTCCGACATAGCTTTAACACATTGGATTGTTATTGGAATTATGGCAGGTGCACTAGGCACCATAGGAGATTTGATACAATCAAAATTAAAGCGTAAAGCTGGTGTAAAAGACAGCGGAAAAATAATGCCAGGACATGGCGGTATGTATGATAGGCTAGATAGTATAATATATGCTAGTCCGTTTATTTTTGCATATTTATATTTTGTGATTTAAAACTATGTTTCACAGAGAAGGACATAAAATTATTCTGATTACACTACTATCTTGTATTATTATAAGTATAGTAGTCGACAAGTTCATAAGTATTGCTTTTCTAAAGAATATCTTATTGTTTGCCAACTTGGTATTACTTGTTTTGATTTTACAATTTTTTAGAAACCCTAGACGTAATTTCTTACTTTCAGAAGAAAAGGTTCTTGCATCCGTAGATGGGAAAGTAGTAGTTATCGAAGAAGTATTCGAACCCGAATACTTTAAAGATAAACGATTACAAGTTTCTATATTTATGTCACCAGTAAACGTTCACGTTACACGTTATCCTGTAAGCGGAGAAGTTATTTATTCTAAATATCATCCTGGAAAATACCTAGTGGCATGGCATCCTAAGTCATCGGAAGAGAATGAACGTACTACTGTAGTAGTAAATAGCAGTACCTTTGGACCAGTTCTATTTCGTCAAGTAGCTGGTGCTATGGCAAGACGCATCGTTAACTATGCAAAAGTTGGAGACGAAGCAA
>JAJYTI010000215.1 GCA_021793135.1 Bacteroidota bacterium | reverse complement strand
CCGTGGGATAAAAAGCAGACTATGGAAAGCCTTCGAGTACTTACTATAGAAGAAACTTACGAGCTTGCCGATGCTATAATGGATAATGACCTTGAAGAAATAAAGAAAGAATTGGGGGATATTTTGTTACATATAGTATTTTACGCTAAAATAGGTAGTGAAAAAGAAGCTTTTGATATTGGAGATGTTTTGAATGGTATCTGTGAAAAACTTATCCATCGTCATCCACATATTTATGGCGATATAGAGGTAGAGAATGAGCAAGATGTTAAACAAAATTGGGAGCAGATAAAACTTAAAGAAAAAGCGAATAAAGGAGTGCTTTCTGGTGTGCCAAGGTCATTGCCTAGTTTGATTCAAGCAATGCGAATTCAAGAAAAAGTTGCTGGAGTAGGATTCGATTGGGAGAATAAAGAACAGGTTGTTGAAAAATTTCATGAGGAGTGGAGTGAACTACAAGAAGAAGTAAATCAGAATAACAAACAAAAGATGGAGGAGGAGTTTGGTGATGTATTATTCTCTCTAATAAATTATGCACGATTCTTAGAAATAAACCCAGATAATGCCCTAGCTAAAACAAACAATAAGTTTCTTATTCGATTTAACTTTATTGAACAACAGGCAAAAATGCAGGGTAAAATGGTGCATGAGTTAAGTATTGATGAAATGAATAAATTTTGGGAAATAGCAAAGCATAGACCAGAATAGCTATTTAGAATTAAATAATATAAATAGTGGGGTTAATAAAAAAGCGAAATGTATGAATACATTTCGCTTTTTTATTATGTGACTCAGAACTTAATAATTAATAATCTCTAATGTCTTTTATCTGTTCTAATTTGGCTTGCCAAACTTCTAGTTTATCCTTGTGTTGATTGATTTTGTTTACTACATCTTGATACAATGGATTACTTTCATCAGCGTTTTGGAAAAATCCAAGATTGTTTTCTAATTGACGAATTTCATCTTTTGTTTCATCAATTTTCTTTGAAATAAAGAAGTGTTCGTTTCGTAATTTATCTTTATTGTCCTGAGATGCTAAAGAATGTAATTTGTTGTTATACTTCATTAGCTCTGCATCCGACCTAGATACTTTCAGTGTTTTAAAAATACTATCAAGCACCTTATTAAAGTTTTTGTCTATTTGTCGTTTATTTTTTGGAACTCGGCCAATTTTGTGCCAAGTATCCATAAAATCGCTCATCTGCTGCATATCAGCATCTCTATCGCCCGTTAGCTTATATTCTTCTACAGTTTTTAATAGAGCTTCTTTTTTCTCTAAATTTTCTATTTCTTCAGAGCTTGCTTTATCTTTTTCTGCGAATAATCTATTGAAATAATGATTGCAGGCATCTTTAAATTCCTTCCAGATTTTGTCACTATGTTTACGAGGTACGTGACCTATTTTTTTCCAATCTGATTGTATACGTTTCATCAATGGCGTTACCACATCAAAATCGTCACTGTCTTTATTGTCTATAGCTATTTGAACTAATTCTCTTTTCTTTTCTAGATTGTCGTATTGTTCTTTCTTTTGAGTTTTGTAGAAAGCATTTTTTGTACGATTAAAAGTTCTTGTAGCATCTTTAAATGCATTCCAAATTTCTTTGTTTTTTGCTTTTGGAACTCTACCTAATTCAAAGAACTTATCGCGTAGCTCTTGAACCTTCTTTATAGATTGTTGCCATGCATTGTGATTTGGTTTAGTGTTATTTGTATAACCTTCAATCTTTTTAATTACTTCTAGTTTCTTTTCATAATTGTCTTCTAGAAGTTTCTCTTCCTCTTTTAATAACTCTTGGCGTTTTTCATGAATTACTTTAGTTGCTTCACTAAATTTCTCCCAAATATCTTCTCGGTATTCTTTTGCTACTGGTCCAACATCTTCTTTCCACATTTTGTGAAGCATTTGCAACTCTCTAAATGCCTTATGTGTATATTTTTGCTGTGCCAATTCTTCAGCTCTAGCAATTAGTTTTAGCTTTTGCTCTAGATTATGTTTAAAATCTAAATCTCTAAACTCTCTATTAAGGTGTAAGAAATCATAGAAGTTTTCTACATGGTGTCTATAAGTATTCCATGTTAGATTATAAGAATCTCTAGGAATAGGACCAGCGGTATGCCATTGTTCTTGAAGCTTTTTAAAGTGCTGATAAGTAGTGTGAATATTTTCTTCTACATTCAGAAGTCCTTTAAGTTCTTCGATAATATCTTCACGCTTCTTTAGATTTGCTTGTAAATCGCGTTTTAAATTTTTATAATAATTGTTTCTTTTTTCGCGATAATCAAATAAAATACTATTAAACTCTTTTTTCTCTGGAGTAGTATAGTGGAAATCGATAATGTTTCCTCCTTCTGCTAAGAAAGCTTCTTTTTGATCTTTTAAATCTTCATCAAAGCGTTTATTGAATTCCGTGCGTAAGGCATGTACTGCATCTTTTATAGATGGAATAGATTTAGTGTTTACGTATTCACGAAATGTTTTTAATAATTGTTTTTCAGAAAGGTCACTAAAGTCCAATTCTTCTTCCTCTTCGTCGTCTTCAAAATCTAAGTCGTCGGACGATTGTATTTCTTCTTCATCGGCTTCATGAGGAGTATCTTCGTGATTGGTAGTGTCCTCTTCTAATTCTTCTTTATTGGAAGTTTCAGTATTCGTTTCGTTCAATACATTGTCATGAGAAGTTTCTTCATGTATGTCTTGCGATTGTTGCTCATCAGTTGGTAGTTTGTCTGACATATTTTTCAATGTTAAAGTTCCTATATGATTTTAATTTCCTAACAAATAAGTTGTTAAGAACTACAATATACAAATTAATTACTCATTTAGTTTTATTTAACGTCCCAAATTTCCCATGCTTTTTCTGCTTGTTCTACTAACATATTATAGCCATTAGTTGTTTTGGCACCATATTTTGCTCCTTTTTTCATGAATGTTGTTTCACTCGGATTATATGTTAAATCGTAGAGTAAATGTTCTTTAGTAAAAAAAGAATAGGGGAGATCTGGATAGCTTTCTATATTAGGGAAAGTCCCTAATGGAGTTGTATTAATTATAATTTTATGATGGTTTATAATCTCCTGAGATAATTCATTATAACAAATAGCATTCTTTTTTCTAGATCGGGAAACAAAAATACTTTCTATATTCCATTCATCTAGAGCATATTTGATAGCTTTAGAAGCTCCTCCAGTACCTAAAATTAATGCAGCTTTATGCGTGTTTATCAGTAAAGGCTTCAGGGATTGTTGAAAACCATAGAAATCGGTATTATAACCTATAAGCTCTTTGTTTTTATTTACTTTAATTGTATTTACTGCACCAATAGCTTCTGCTTCTGGGCTTAATTTATCAAGATATGGTATGATAGATTCTTTATAAGGAATAGTAACGTTCAGTCCTATAAGTTCAGGATTCTCTTCTAGTATATCTGTTATTCTACGAATATTATCGATATCAAAATTTATGTAACTATAAGGAAGTTTTTCTTTTTTAAACTTATCACTAAAGTATTTTCTGGAAAA
>JAJYTI010000214.1 GCA_021793135.1 Bacteroidota bacterium | reverse complement strand
TATCGCAAAATCAATTGCCAAACCTAATTCTTTTGGATTCTCCATTTCACAACCGCAATCTACATCATTGCACCTGCGCCAATGGTTATCTGCTTCTAATACTTCTATTGCTCTTTGTGTTGTCATGCTTTATATCTGTGAAATCCCGTTGGATTATACTCCTTCTCTTCGGTGCTAACATTTAAAGGAGATTCTTTGAAGCTCCTTGCAAACTTAGTGACTTGCTTATCTAAATCCATGCAAGCCCATATTAAGTTGTTACTAGCACGTTCTAATTGTTTTGGAGTGTTATTGTTACGGTCTAAATTAAAAGCCTTTTCACTAAGCTTATTCCGCTTATTATTAGCTTTCTTTATCTCTCTTAATTGTGAGATTAAATCGTCTATGTGTTCTGTTTTTATCATTACTTTTTGCTTTTCGATAAGCAGGTACTTTATTCCTGCTCTACATCCTTCAATACATCCCTTTTAATCGTGTCTATAATCTCACGATAATAATATGTAGGTACACTTGCAATCACATCTATGTACTCTTCCAAATCTACTAAAGAGTATAGTTTATTTTTATTTTTCATCATTCAATAATTTTATAAACTGTTACACGTCTTTTTGAAATATCACAAATCTTTGTTCCGTTTTCCTCGATTAGATTTTTCTTTTCTAGTTCGTTTAATCTTCTCCATACCTGCGCATCGGTTAATTGTGCTGCTCTAGAAATATCTCTAAAACTACCACTTTTAATCTTTTTAAATGCATGCATAATTCTTTTATGCAATGTTTTTAAATCTGGCTTAATGCTTTGATAAGCCTCAATACTTGTTTGTTTCATTGTTCTAAGTTTAATTTATTTATAATAGCTGCTAATACTCCCACACTTCGTGATGAATGGGATTTCTTGCTAAACTCGTTTAAAATGGAATATCATTCGATTCCTCATTACTATCAAAATTACTTTCAAAAGGTTTATTATAATCCTCAAACCCGTAATTATCTTCTAAATCATTCCTTGAAATTGGAAGCCCGTCCACAACATTAAATTTAAACTTTTCAAAACTCATGCCTCGAGTGTATAATGGCGTTACAATTGTATCAGAATGTTTGTCCTCACTATCCTCACTTGATAACATAAATACTGTTTCGGCTTTCTTGGTAACCGCACTTCCTAAATGCCCGGTTGGCTTCGTTGTGCCGTATGCATTGTGAATAATAACACAAATATGCATATTATAATCTTCGGACCATTTAAGTAAGTATGTTGCAGCTTCGTTACTCATTACAAGATCATTTGTATCATCAATAAGGTCCGCAACTCCATCAATAAACATAAGTTTAGGATTTTTTATTTTACCGGAGGATAATAACCGATCTATAAATGCCATTCTTTCGGTTGGTGCTAATCCTCTAAGCCTAAACGGGTGATAATTTGTGTAATCGATACCGGTCATTTTTGGCACTCTTCGGAAGGTCCTTTGCGCATAGTATTCAGATTGTTCAGTATCTATTGAAATTATATCAAAGTTCTCATTTCTATGAGATTTTATATTACTAAAATAATATTTTGCATTCCCTCCAATATAGCAGGCTTCTAATGCAGATTTAAAGAATGATTTCCTTGTTTTAGATGGTGCGGAAATAACGCTAAATTCTCCGGCTGTCATTACATCATTTGGATATTGTTTTCCTTTATACGTGTGTGTTCCGATTGAAATTAAGGTTTCTGGCCTTGCAGCATCTTGTTTTAAATCAACTTTAGTTTTAAGAAACTGCATTTCAAAACTATCCGTGTTTTCTTCTTGTAGTTTCTTAATCATAATCTTTATATTTAATTATAATCTCATGAACATTGTTTTTTATAAATGACTTTACGTTTTCGGGATTCCAACCTTTCAAAAGAATATCTATTGCTTTTTGGTAATCTGCTTGCATTAGTTTTTCATTTATATTTTGCTGTGCATCTTCAATCGCATTGTCATCACTAATGTTTTCTATTATTTTTTGTTCTTTCATGAAGTTCATAAACTTGGTATGATTTACTTCATTTGCAAAAGAATCATAATAGTAACTTAATGGCATCATTAAGTAGTTCTCCATTATTTTTAATGCGTTAATGGTGTCGTGTCCTTTTATAATCGTTTGATTTAAAAATTCTACAAGAAATAGTTTTATAAATAACTTATAAACCGATTCATTCCTTTCAACGCTTTTATTGTAATGTTCAATTATTACGTCCAATGCTTCTCGGTCGTATTGGCTAACGGTTATCTTATCTTTTCTAAACTTCCACTTTAATCGTTCAATTGCTTTTTTCGTTATCATAGTGATCCGGGTTGTAATTTAACTCCAATATCGTTTTTCTTTTTATTTTTATCTAGATTTTCAAGCCATGTATTTGCACTTCTTTGTAATCCGTATATCATATTTTTATTAAAGGTTGTTCCTTCCTCAAGGGTTTTTAAGTTGAACCAATCAATAAATTTACTTACTTCCGATTTATGCCTTTGTATTAATTTATATCCAGGCTCTTTATGGGACTTCCAAAATCTTAAATACAAATCATTCTGTTTACCTATGTAAAAGTATCTTAAATACTCGGTTGGAGTTTCGCAATTAGAAAGTAATATATTACGATCTTCTTCCGTTATCTCATTTGCGTACTCATACGTACTGTATTTATCCCTTAAAGCTTTTAAATCTTCTTTAAAATCGTCTTTTGCTATATATCTGTTTACATATGTGTTTATATCTGGTATTGGTCCGTGGTTTTCGCCATCTCCATTTGTGGTTTTCGAGGAATCGAATACTTGATTTACAGAATACCATTTTGTACGGTCAAAATCAGCCTTATTATACACTCCAGAAACTATATATCCGGCCTCTTCAAGTTTCTTTAAAGCACTTGAAATTTTATACTCACTCATATAAGGAAATAACTCTAAAAATGCGCTTACACTGTTGTAAGTCCAATACCTACCATCTTTAAAATTTTTATTATTTGCCTTATTATTTTCAACCCAATACAATATATTTTTATAAAGTACTGCCTCTTCAATTCCTAATTCTTGAGCAATTTCAATGTTAAAAGAATGCTCTGTTGTTTTGTTTTTGCTCATCGTTTAATAAAAAAAACCGCTTAAATCATGAGCCTTCGACCTCTCAATCATTAAACGGTTTTGTTATAATGTCTTTCGTTACTTTTTGTCGAAGGCTGTAACTGATACAAATATACAAAATATAAATTAACTACAAAACATAAACCAAACAAAAAGCCATTATTTTTTTATCAATAATGGCTTTATGCATAACGAGAAAAGAATTATTAGTATTAGATTACCGGATCAATTAAGTTTAGAAGCAAATACTTAATGTTATTAATTGTTTTACGTGGTTTGGTAATCTAAGTGTAAATATAATAAATAAAAAACTCCCAAACAAAAGTCGGGAGTTTTTATCCAAAGTGATTTCTATTTCACCGAAATGTACGGTTAAACAATATGTAAATATATGAATTAAAAGCCTAAATCATCGTCC
>JAJYTI010000213.1 GCA_021793135.1 Bacteroidota bacterium | reverse complement strand
ACAGAATGACATTCGATTGATTCTTCGTAATAAACGTTCAAAAGGCACTTTATTCCTAAGTGTACTATTCTTGTTCTATGGACTTTTATTTTTTAAAGAGATCGATGTATTTGATATTTCAAAAGCATCCTCCATTTTAATATTTTCTATTATAGTTTCGGGAGGATTTATCTTTTCCTTTGGGCAATATGTACCTAGCTGGGATAGTGCATATTATCCTTTACTAATGAGCCAAAACATCAAATACAGATCTTATTTAGAATCTAAATGGCGAATTTTGCTTGTTGGAGGTTTAATCACAGGGATGCTAAGTCTCCTATATATATTATTGGATATTCAATTAATTTACCCGCTAATTGCAGCTATCGCATACAATATTGGTATAAACACACACCTCGCTTTATTTACGGGTGCATATATACGAACCCCTATAGATTTATCACAAAACAAAAATATTTTTGGTGATCGTAAAGCATTTAATGTGCAAACCATGTTAATTAGTTTACCTATGTTTTTATTACCAATGATTATTTTCATAACCGCTGCGATTCTTGGCTCACCAAAATTAGGTTACTATATAATTATTGGCACTGGAATTATCGGCTTTGTATTTAAAAATATGTTTTTCGATAAAATTGAAAAAATTTATAAAAAATACAAGTACGTCACATTAGATGCCTACAAACAAAAGAATTAATCATTACGTTTAAAACTCATTATCAAAATGATACAGATAAATAATCTTTCAAAGAAATATCAATCCCATATAGTTTTAGAAATTGAAAAGTTACATATTCCCAAAGGAGAGTGTTTTGGTTTAGTAGGAAATAATGGAGCTGGAAAGACCACTCTATTTAGTTTACTACTAGATTTAATCCAAGCTAGTACTGGAGAAGCAAAGATAGCTAATATCCCTGTTGCAAGTTCTGAAGATTGGAAATCATTAACAAGCTCTTTCTTGGATGAAAGCTTTCTTATAAGTTATTTAAAGCCAGAGGAATATTTTAATTTCATTGGCTCACTTAGAGGATGGAATCCTCAAACAGTAAATGATTTCTTACAACAATTTACCGAGTTATTCAATGATGAGATACTTGGAAGAAATCGTTATATACGTGACCTATCTAAAGGAAATGCCAAGAAAGTAGGTATAGTAGGTGCATTGATTGGATATCCAGAGTTAATCATATTAGACGAACCTTTTGCAAATTTAGATCCAAGTACACAGATACGATTAAAACAAATATTAAATACATATAAAAAAGAACATAAAAGCACGCTTCTTATTTCTAGTCATGATTTACAACATACTGTAGAAGTTTGCAACCGAATAGTATTACTTGACAAAGGCAAAATAGTAAAAGACACTCCTACTACTGAAAATACTTTGCAAGAGTTAGAACAATTTTTTGGAGGATAAAATATTAGGTAATTACAAGAATTAAGTAGGTTTCATATTAAAAGTATATATATTTAGACACCACAAAACTCTAAATAATCATAATTTCACACTTAAGCATAGCTATATATCAAAAAAATAACTATATTGCTTATGTATTATCAATTTTAAACCTACATAATTATGAAAAAAACTATTACTTTTTTATTTTCTTTATTCCTAGTCGGTGGACTAGCTTATGCACAGGATTTAACTACTGCATATTCAGAGGATTTTTCTGAAGGAGTAATGCCAGATGGATGGACTCTTTACGATGAAGATGGAGATGGATTTGGATTCGAAGTTGTTGAATATGAGGACGGCCCCATTGCTCTTATTTCTGCTTCATATTCAAACGCTGTTGGTCCATTAACGCCAGATAACTATGCTGTTACTCCAGCAATTAATGTTAATGGATTGACTGAACTTCAACTTGTATACAATGTTGGAGGACAAGATCCTAATTGGTCTTTAGAGACTTATACGGTTTTTGTATCTACAGGAAACACAGTAGCTGATTTACTAAATGATGAAATTACTTTTAGCATGACAGAGTATTTGGGAGATGATCCAGATACATGGGGAGAACAACAAATTAGAATTATAAACGACTTAGAAATGTTTGATGATGCTGAACAAGTATACATAGCATTTAGACATCATGATTCTAGTGATCAATTTATAATAAACTTCACTGAAATTTCTCTTAGAGGTGAAGGAACATTGGGAATTGAAGATCAAGTTATTGATGGATTCTCATTCTTTGTTAATGGAAAGGACCTTACAGTAAAAGCAGGAGACAACTTAGAGTTATTAAATGTTTACAATATTCTAGGTCAAACAATCAAAACTACAACGCCTAATAGCTCTCAAACTACAGTTTCATTAGAAAATATTTCCTCAGGAATGTATATTGGTGAAATCCAAGTAGATGGAATTAAAAAATCATTTAAATTCGTGATTCAATAATACTATTTTGAACTTTATAAAAAAACAGCTGCTTCTGTGACAGAAGCAGCTGTTTTTTATTTGGCAGGTTACATATATTACGCAATAACCATAATAAATAAGTGGTATTTTCTAAAACTCTCTAGAAATGTCCTTGTCACCTCTTCCAGACAGATTTACAATGGCTAACCTACCAGTATTATGCATTTTTTTCATTGCTAAAGCTATAGCGTGACTAGACTCTATTGCTGGTATTATTCCTTCTAGCTTAGCTAGCATCTTGTATGCATTCAAGGCCTCATCATCTGTTACTGGCTCATATATTACTCTACCTAAATCTTTTAAGTATGCATGCTGTGGACTAATCCCAGGATAATCTAATCCAGCAGCAATAGATTCTGAGGCTTGTGGATTATTCATTTCATCTACTAAACAATAAGAATAAGTTCCCTGAAAAACTGTAGGCTTACCATACGTCAATGTTGCTGCAGTATGATCCAGAACATTTCCTCCGCCTCCTTCTGCCCCATACAATCTGACGGTTTCATCGTTTAGAAAAGCACTGAAAATTCCAATAGCATTCGATCCACCTCCTAAACATGCAAACACAGCCTCTGGTAATTCATTTTCAGCTTTTAAAATTTGATGATAAGCTTCTTGTCCTATTACACTCTGAAAATACCCTACCATTTTAGGATACGGATGTGGCCCTACTTGAGAGCCTAATAAATAGAAAGAGTTTGGATTTTTTATATAATAACCTAAAGCAGCATCAACAGCATCTTTTAACGTTCCTTTCCCTTCTTTTGTTATAACTACTTCACCACCTAAAAGTTTAATGCGCTTTACATTAAGCTTTTGCCTTTCTGCATCTACTTTACCCATAAATACTTTGCATGGAATCTCTAAAAGAGCAGCAGCAGTAGCAGTGGCTACCCCATGTTGTCCTGCACCAGTTTCAGCTATAATCTCTTTAGCTCCCATCTGTTTTGCTAAAAGTATTTGACCTATAGCATTGTTTATTTTATGAGATCCTGTATGATTCAAATCTTCTCTCTTTAAATATATAGTTGCGCCAATTTTATTGCTAAGATTTTCAGCTTTAAACAAAGGAGAAGGTCGACCTACATACGTAGTTAAATAATGGATAAAAGAT
>JAJYTI010000018.1 GCA_021793135.1 Bacteroidota bacterium | reverse complement strand
AATATAAAAAATGTAGCTTTGCATTCTATGCAGAAACTAAATTTTCCAGATTATAACTTTCGCCTCAAAAGTACGGAAAAAAATACGTTGATATTTGACAGTATCCGTAAAAAGTTTGTGGTATGCACTCCAGAAGAATGGGTACGAGCACATACCATTCAATTCCTAATTCAAGAAAAAGGTTACTCTCCAAGTCTACTTAATGTAGAAAAACAAATTATAGTTCGGGGCATTACTAAACGTTATGATATTGTTGGATACAAACCTAGTGGAGATATAGCATTAGTAGTTGAGTGTAAAGCTCCACATGTACCTATTACACAAGATACCTTTGACCAAATAGCTAGATACAATTTTACCTTACGTGCCGAATATTTAATGGTAACAAATGGACTAAACCATTATTACTGCCAAATGGATTGGAAGGAAGAGCGTTATAGCTTTTTAAGGGAATTACCTACTTTTACACGATAATTAATAATAAAAACAAATCGATGACAGTTGCCGTAGTTATATTGAATTGGAATGGATTGGACCTACTACAGAAGTTTTTACCTACTGTTGTGAAATATTCTCCAAATGCACATATATATGTAGCAGACAATAATTCTACAGACGCATCAGAACAATATGTCACCTCAAACTTTCCAGAAGTAACGTGGATTCAGAATGGAGCAAACCTAGGATATGCAGGAGGGTATCAAAAAGCTTTAACCAAAGTACACGAAGACATTTATATATTATTAAACAGTGATATTGAAGTAACCAACAATTGGATTACTCCACATATAGAAGCCTTTAAGAACAATGATAAGGTTGTTGCTACACAACCGAAAATAAAAGATTATAATCGAAAAGAATACTTTGAATATGCTGGTGCTGCAGGTGGATTTATAGATAAATATGGCTTTCCTTATTGTCGAGGCAGGATTTTCGAAACAATAGAAAAAGATATGGGACAGTATGATAATTCCTGTCCTATATTCTGGGCTAGTGGAGCTTGCTTAATCGTAAAAAGAGAAGCATATTGGGCGGCTGGAGGATTAGATCCAGATTTTTTTGCTCATCAAGAAGAGATCGATTTATGTTGGCGACTACAATTGAACAATGGAGAGATTTATAGCATTCCAAAATCTACGGTTTATCATATAGGTGGCGCTACCTTACACAAAAGCAGCCCCCAAAAAACCTTTTATAATTTTAGGAACTCTCTTTTTATGCTTTACAAGAATTTACCAAAAAAGGAGGTATTCCCTATCATTTTTACCAGACTATGTTTAGATGGAATTGCAGGTATTCATTTTATATTTCAAGCAAAATTTTTACACTGTTGGGCCATAGTTCGAGCACATTTTTCATTTTATAAACATCTATCGGAGTTAAAGCCTAAACGCAAACAAATACAGCCTAGACCTATTCATCGTAATAAACTACTGATAATCAAGGAATATTTTTTAAAGGGACGTAATACCTATAAACTCCTGCAAAAAACTGTTTAAAGTATTGTTAATACCTTTATACCCTCTAGTATAATTGGTATTTTTACTGACAATTAAATAAAGATCATAATGAGAAAATTTTTGTTAGTTCTGCTCGGTTCGACTATGCTTTTTACTTCGTGTGTTTCGAAGAAGAAGTACTCGGATCTTGAAGCTCGTGAAAAAGAAACTAAAGATTTGCTTAACACAGCAACAATCAAGCTTAACGACTGTATGGCTGATCAATCTACGCTTACTGCGCAGAATGAATCTTTAAAAAGTCAAGTAGCTTCGCTTAATGCTACAAATAGAGATTTAATCACCCAGATCGGTAGTTTTACTGACCTAACAAAGAAAGGTGCAGAAAACTTAGAACGTTCGCTAGAAAGCTTAAAAGAAAAAGATCTTACAATACGTAGATTACAAGATGCTGTAACTCGTCGTGACTCTGTAAACTTTGCATTAGTAAAAAGTTTAAAAGGAGCTTTGGGTAACCTTGACGACACAGATATCGAAATCAACGTAGAAAAAGGTGTAGTATTTGTTAGTATTTCTGATAAGTTACTATTTAACACTGGAAGCTACCAAGTATCTTCACAAGCAAAAGAAATCTTAGGTAAAGTTGCTACTGTAGTAAACAGCAAACCAGATTTCGAATTTATGGTAGAAGGTCACACAGACAATGTGCCAATTAGCAGACAAGTAATCCAAGATAACTGGGATTTAAGTGTGCTTCGTGCAACAGCTGTAGTACGTATTCTACAAAACGAGTTCAACGTTGATCCTACAAGAATGACTGCAGGTGGTCGTGGTGAATACGTTCCACTTTCAAGCAACTCAGATGCATCTGGTAGAGCAAGAAACAGAAGAACTCGTATCGTAGTATTGCCTAAATTAGATCAGTTCTATAGCATGATCGAAGAAGGATTAAAAGGAGAAGATAATTAAGATATAGAAAACTTTAGTTTAAGTTAGATTTAGATTGCCAGAAGAGGCTAGCTTATATAATGCTAGTCTCTTTTGTTTTTTATAGGATTCCTAATTTCTTCTATTTCAATAAAAAGCATTTACTATAAGCACAAATAAAAAGCACTCCAAGTGAATATAATCACTAGAAGTGCTCTTAAGTTGATTTAGATTGCTAATTATTTAATGGTAAATATATAGAAAATTAAATTACCAAGCTACCTTTTCCTTCTCTAATTATTTCTGGCTCATCTCCTGTAAGGTCAATAACAGTAGAGGCTACATTATCTCCATATCCGCCATCGACAACAATATCTACTAAGTTTTGCCACTTTTCAAATATCAATTCTGGATCGGTAGTATATTCAAGAATCTCGTCATCGTCTTTTATAGATGTAGAGATAATAGGATTTCCTAATTCTCTTACTAAAGCTTGCGCAATATTATTATCTGGCACACGAATCCCTACTTCTTTTTTCTTTTTAAATACTTTTGGCAAAGTATTGCTTCCAGGCAATATAAAAGTATATGGTCCTGGCAAAGCTCTTTTTAATAATTTAAAGGTACTACTACTTAGTTGTCTTGTATAATCTGCTAAGTTGCTTAAATCATGACAAATAAAAGAGAAATTTGCTTTCTCTAGTTTCACGCCTTTTATACGCGCTACTTTCTCCAAAGCTTTGGTATTGGTAATATCACAACCTAAAGCATATACCGTATCACTAGGGAATATAACTAATCCTCCATTTCGCAGTACTTCTACTACTTTTTTAATCTCCTTAGGATTCGGATTTTCCTCGTAAATTCTAATTAATTCTGCCATAAACTATATGTTATAATTGTTTCCTTAAATATAGTCTTTTTTCATATGCAATACCACATAGGAAAATCACAATTTATTACTTTTTAACAATAGGCACGCAAATTAACTAGTGAAAATATTTTTTAAGATAAGACTTCCAATTTAGCAAATCGGAGTAAAAGTCGCTTTAGTCCACCATTCTCAAATTGAATTTCGGCTTTTGCGTCTGCGCCTACTCCTTCTACATGCAATACTTTTCCTTTACCAAATCGAGTATGTTCTACCATTTGGCCTTCTTGTAATTCTACACCTGCTTTAGATCTATCCAAACTGCTTATAGGTTTTAATTTTCGAAGTTTTCTCTTCTCTACAGGAGTTGGGCCTTTGGGTGGAATTCCAGGCGTAGGTTTGGTTTGTCTAAACTTACTTTTATCTATTTCATCGAATTTATCGAAGTTAGAAAGAGATCGGAAACGACGTGAACCTACTGGACTTAAATACTGTAAATATTTATCATCTATTTCATCAATAAATCTACTCGGCTCAGCATCAGTAAGTTTTCCCCACTGATAACGAGATTGTGCATATGTTAGGTAGGCTTGTTTCTCTGCTCGGGTTAAGGCTACATAAAACAACCTACGCTCCTCCTCCAACTCACTTCTTGAGTTTAAATTCATTCCACTAGGGAATAGATTTTCTTCCATTCCTACAATATATACATATGGGAATTCTAGACCTTTAGCAAGGTGAACCGTCATTAAAGCAACACGATTATTATCGTCGGTTTCTTTATCTAAATCTGTAGCTAGAGCAACATCTTCTAAGAATTCGGATATATCGCCAGTGGCTCCATCAATTTCTTTTTGTTGTTCTACAAAATCTTTAATACCATTTAGAAGTTCTTCTATATTCTCTATACGAACAATTCCTTCTGGAGTATTGTCTTTTTTAAATTCGGTAATTAACCCTGTTTTCCTTGTTACTAATTCAGTTAGCTCAAATGCATCAGCTTTTTTAGCCTGTACAGCAAAACTCTCTATTAAAATCTGAAAGTTTTTGATTCTAGTTCGAATTCCAGCATTAATTTTCAAATCAATTTTATCGATATTTTGAATCACCTCATATATCGATCGTTGGTAATGGTTTGCTGCCACTGTTAATCTATCGATAGTCGTTTGCCCTATCCCTCGAGATGGATAGTTAATAACACGCTTTAATGCTTCTTCGTCTTTTGGATTAACAATCAAACGCAGATAAGCTAAAACATCTTTAATCTCTTTTCGTTGATAGAAACTCAATCCTCCATAAATTCTATAAGGTACATTGCGTCTGCGCATTGCATCTTCTATAGCACGTGATTGCGCATTGGTCCTATACAGAACAGCATAATCGTAATAATTATTTTGGTTGTTTTCTATATTTTGTACAATCGAAGCAGCGACAAATCTACCTTCTTCAGCATCCGTAGGACTTAAATGAACCTTTATAGGATTTCCTTCTTCATTATCTGTCCATACTTCTTTCTCTAATCGTTGCTCGTTATTTTCAATCACACTATTGGCTGCCTTTACTATAACACCAGTAGAACGATAATTTTGTTCTAGACGATATACCGTTACATTATCATAATCTTTTTGAAAGTTGAAAATATTATTAATGTTCGCCCCACGGAAAGCATATATACTCTGTGCGTCATCGCCTACCACACATATATTTTGGAACTTATCACTTAACGCACGAACAATCAAATACTGACTATGGTTGGTATCTTGATACTCATCTACTAACAAATAACGGAAACGGTCTTGGTATTTTGCCAAAACCTCTGGAAACTTTGTAAGTAATTCGTTTGTTTTTAAAAGGAGATCATCAAAATCCATAGCACCAGCTTTAAAGCATCGTGCTACATATTCTTTATAAATATCTCCCATTCGTGGACGTTTTGCCATTGCATCGGCCTCGACTAAATCGGCATCATTAAAATATGCATTTACAGTAATCAAACTGTTTTTGAAGGAAGAAATCCTTGATTGGATTTGTTTGTATTTATATACATCTTTATCCAACTGCATATCACGAATAATTGCACGAATTACACTTTGAGAGTCTTGTGAATCGTATATAGTAAAGTTTCTAGGATAGCCTAACTTATCAGCCTCTACGCGAAGTATTCTAGCAAAAATACTATGGAATGTTCCCATCCATAAATTTTGCGCTTCACTTCCCCCTACAATTTGCGCAACACGTTGTTTCATTTCGCGTGCGGCTTTGTTAGTAAATGTAAGTGCTAATATATTAAATGGGTCTACACCTTTTGACATTAGATAGGCAATACGATAAGTCAATACTCTAGTCTTACCAGAGCCTGCTCCCGCAATTACCATCATAGCACCATCTTTTTGTAATACTGGGGCACGTTGCGCCTCATTAAGTTCTAGTAGATAATTCTCCAAAATTCCTTCTTTTTTATTCCTTAATATCCGAGCGGAAATTTAACCAATATTGTGCAGTTTTTAGAACTAACAATTGAAATTAATTTATCTCCTTACTAGAATAAACATTAAAAAACACTCTAACACAAAAGCAGACTTTTTTATTTAAAGAATTCACATTATAATAAAGATATTAACAAAACTTTCACACCTATTAAAAACTTCTTTATATTTACCAAATTCAATTATGTTTTCTGACTTACAATTAATTTTTTCAATGATTTAATGTAACAAGTAGACACAACTAATTACTAATTTGCTAAGCATTTAAGTTTAAATAAATTTTAAATATGGAAATAGTTAACTCAAGTAGAGTAGATAATTACCTTATGGTTAATGGTAAATTTTTTGAAAGTCATCAAATTCCTGCAATAAGAAACCAATTATTAAAACTAGACGATTCTAAATGGAGTACGCTTCAAATATTACAATTTAAAGACCCTACACTAATGCTTATTATTTCATTAGTTGGTGGTTCACTAGGAATTGATCGTTTTATGATCGGCGATACTGGTTTAGGGATTGCAAAACTTATAACTTGTGGTGGACTTGGAATTTGGACTATTGTAGACTTGTTTTTAATTATGGGAGCAACCAGAGAAAGAAATGCTGAAAAGCTTTTTCAAGTTTTATAAATTATGCTTCTAAATAGAAGTAAGCTTTATATCCTATTATTATCAGCTTGTAGTATTGGGTATATTTGGCTTTTTTATATTTCAAAATCCATTCATTCTAAAAGCAATGCTTTGGATGTTTGTTTGTTTAAAAATGCAACAAATATACCTTGTCCTTCTTGTGGCTCTACTCGCTCGGTCATTTCCATATTTCAAGGCGATTTTACAAGCGCAATATATACTAATCCTTTTGGTTTGATTATTGCAGGAATTATGCTGTTTGTTCCTTTATGGATCTTTATGGACCTTATTCTTAAAAAAAAGACCTTTTTTGAGTTTTATATATATACCGAATCAAATTTAAAACGGAAAAGCATCGCTATTCCTCTTCTAATAATTGTATTAATAAATTGGATATGGAATGTCACGAAAGGACTATGACAAATACACTTACTTTCCAATCTAAACCTAGCGAACATGAAGCTGAAAAAGCATCTAATAGTTATGTAATGTCGTTAGTTGCTTTAATGGCTGGACTTCCTCTACCTATAATTAATCTTATAGCCACTTTAGCTTTTTATATTGCCAATAAAAAAGGCACGTACTTCGTTCGTTGGCACTGCACGCAAGCATTATTTTCTCAACTTTCTTTATTATTTATAAACTCATTTGGTTTTTGGTGGACTATCTCTATCTTTATTACACAAAAAGACACAATAAACAACAATTATATTTCTTATATTCTAGTAGTTATTCTATTCAATTTAATAGAATTTATCGCCACTATATATTCAGCTATTCAAACTAGAAAGGGTATTCATGTCCGGTGGTGGTTTTATGGTGATATTGCCGATTTAATTTGTAAACCTTGATTATGAAAAATATTATACTTCGAGGCATTTTACTAATAATATCATTTGTATTTGTTTGGTTTATTTTCTCTCAAATAAACTGGACATCAATATTAAAAGTGGATAAAGCCACTGAAAAAACAGAAGAAAAACTAGGAGAATTATTTTGGAATGTTATTAAATCTAATGAGACTGTAAATAAAAATCCGTTTGTAATACAATCCGTAGATAGTATTGTAACTCGAATAACTACAGAGAATAAAATAAATAAAAACAAACTTCAAGTTCATATTATTGAATCAAATGAAATAAATGCTTTTGCATTACCAAATGGCCACATTATAATACTTACAGGTTTGATTAATGCATCGGAAAATCCTGAAGAACTAAGTGGGATAATCAGTCATGAAATAGCACATCTAGAGCTAAATCATGTAATGAAAAAACTTATAAAAGAATTTGGTTTAACGGCAATTATTTCCATATCTTCTGGAAATACAGGTGCCGAAATAATAAAAGAAATGACAAAACTTATATCTTCTAGTGCTTTCGACAGAAGTATGGAGAAAGAAGCCGATTTAAAAGCTGTAGAATATTTGGTCAATGCTAATATAAACCCAGAGTCATTTGCAGATTTTTTATATAAACTTTCCGACAAAGAAAACAAATATTCTAAATATACAACTTGGATTAGTACACATCCGGAATCCAAAAAAAGAGCGACCTATATTATAAATGAAGTTGATAATAAAGTTATAAAAAGCATACCTATTCTTTCTCCAAATACTTGGAATAGATTGAAAGAAGAAACGCAAATAAAAATAAATTAAATTTATTTTCTAAAAAGTAAATTACCCTAACATAATTCCTAGTAGAAACCAGAAATACCTAAAAGAGCTACTTACTAATACAGAGAAAAACAATAATACTTGATGGGAATAATTTTTCTGATATAGTAAGCTTTTATAACGAAATAGAACGTATCACAACAAATGGATTGAATTGGATCTGGACCTAATTTAAATGCCTTAAATGACTTATTAAAAGGTGGTTTTGGAGTATTTTTTTATATAGTACTTCACATTTTACTATTAAGTTTTATAAGATATTCCCACTTAAAAATAACTTATAGTTTTTTCCCATCTAATAAAAAGTAAAAGTCTGTTTAATTACAGTTTGCATTTATTATATTAATTTCTATAAATTCTAATTTAAATTTATGTTCGCAAATAGCAAGCAGCTTTACAAGGATGTTGACTTCTTAACTTCTATTCAACCTCCAAGAAATTATAAAAACCTAAAAAGTTTAGAAACAGCCGTCTCATATATTGAAAAAGAGTTTAAAAACACTGGACTTCTACTAACCACGCAAACATGGGAAGCAAAAGGAAATGAATATAAAAATATTATCGCTTCTTTTCAACCAGAAAAGAAGCAACGATTTGTCGTAGGCGCCCATTACGATGTATACAAAGAAGTACCAGGAGCAGATGATAATGCAAGTGGTGTTGCTGCCATCTTAGAAATCGCTAGATTACTAAAAAAGCATAATACCACTATAGATTATGGTATAGATTTAGTTGCATTTTGTTTGGAAGAACCTCCTTTTTTCAAAACTAAACAAATGGGAAGTTATATACATGCCAAATCTGCATACGAAGAAGGACAAAACATAATCGGGATGATTTCTATTGAGATGATAGGGTTTTATCGAAGTAAAAACAGCCCATCTATAGATGATAAAAACTACCTTTTTGTCTCTGGAATTAAAAAATTCGATGCTTTCAATTGGAAAATATCTCAGTTACTTAAAGAGAAATATAATTTAGGTTCTAGACGAATTTCTTATGCTGATAATTATCGAAATAATGGGCCATCCGATCATCGTAATTATTGGGAATTTAATTATCCTGCTGTGATGATTATAGGATCTGGAAATGAGAAAAATCCAAACTATCACAAATCATCAGATACTATTGATACTTTAGATTTTAAAATAATGACCCAGGCTGTCAATAGCATATTTTATGCTATACTAAACTATCGATCTGTCGATAATTAACGTAATTTTAATTTGTTATACAATAAAATTAAATCTTAAATTTATATTTTTACTTTAATAAATCTACTACACATGTGATAAGCATTTTTTTTAAAGGACATTAAAAAGGAGAGTTTCTTATACTCTTCCAAGGATATGTTACACCATTAAAAAAAAATACATGCTTATTTTACAAGATATTTCCTATATACATCCAAACAACGAATTACTGTTTGAACACATAAATTTTACCGTAAACAAGAATAATAAAATAGCTTTAATTGGTAGCAATGGCTCTGGGAAATCTACTATATTAAAAATTATCGCAAATCAAATTGAACCTACAAGTGGGCGAGTCATTCTGGACGCTAACCCATATTATATACCACAGCTATTTGGTCAATTTAATAATAAAACCATTGCACAAGCATTACATGTAGAAGATAAAATACATGCGTTGCATGAAATATTAAACGGTAATGTTACTGAAGAAAACTTTGAATTACTCCAAGAGGATTGGACAATAGAAGATCGCTGTGAGGAAGCGTTAAAACAATGGCATTTATCAAATTTAGATCTCAATCAAAAAATGGGAACACTAAGTGGAGGTCAAAAGACAAAAGTTTTTTTAGCAGGCATTTTAATTCATCAACCAGAATTAATTTTGATGGACGAACCTAGCAATCATCTAGATACTGCCAGCAGACAACAGTTGTATAATCTTATTCAAAACACTAATAGTACGATACTTGTAGTAAGCCATGATAGAGCTTTATTAAATCTATTAAATTCTATAGCAGAGCTTCGTATGGATGATATTCAAATATATGGTGGAAATTACACCTTTTATAAAGAGCAAAAACAAATAGAAAAAAATGCTCTTGAACATAATATCCAGAACAAAGAAAAAGCACTTCGAAAAGCAAAAGAGAAAGAACGAGAAACACTAGAACGGAAACAAAAAGCAGATATTCGTGCTAAAAAGAATTTGGACAATGCAGGATTACCTAAAATTCTTGCTAATACTAGAAAGAATAAGGCCGAAAACACCTCAGCCAAACTTAAAGACACACATATAGAAAAAATTGGAGGAATATCTCAAAAGCTTCAAGAGTTACGCTCTGCATTGCCAGCTGTGGATAAGATTAAATTTGGTTTGGATAGTTCTAATTTACATCCCGGTAAAATTATTTTCTCATTACAAAATATCAATTTTAGGTATAGCACTGAAAACTTATGGAAAACCGATTTGAATTTTAAAATCACCAGTGGAGAACGAATTGCTTTTAAAGGACAAAATGGTTCGGGTAAAACCACATTAATACAATTAATTATAGGGCAGTTACAACCTACTAAAGGAAATATACATCGTAAAAAAAGCAGTATCATCTATATAGACCAAGATTATTCTTTAATAGATAATACGCTTAGCGTTTATGAACAGGCACAACGGTTTAACAGCTCAGCATTATTAGAGCACGATATAAAAATTCGATTAAACCGATTTCTTTTTGGACCAGAGGATTGGGATAAGGTCTGCATAAATTTAAGTGGTGGAGAAAAAATGCGATTAATGCTTTGTTGCCTAACTATGGCAAATCATGCACCAGATATAATAATACTTGATGAACCAACAAACAATTTGGATATTCTAAATATCGATATATTAACTTCTGCAATTAAAGAGTATAATGGCACACTGCTTATTATTTCTCATGATGAGGTTTTTCTTCAAGAAATTGGAATTACACGAGTGATTAATCTAAATAAAAGAAAAATATAGATTTTATTATCCGCCTTTCTTTTGCAAGAAAAACCCTGTATATTTATGCCTTATTAATTTTGAATATATAACGAATGCAATCTGTTCTACCAGTATTATTAGGTTATTTAGGCTATTTTCTACCTGCTTTGGTAGTTGGCGCAATAGCATATTATTTTTTTAAAATTCATGTCGAAAATGAAGAAAATCGGCGTAGATATTTACTTCGAAAAGAAACACTTAACGAAACTTTACCTCTTCGTCTACAGGCATATGAACGTATGACACTTTTCTTAGAAAGAATTGAACCTAACAAATTATTGATACGTATAAAACCAAACAATGACAATTTAATGGATTATGAAGCATTACTTATCAATGCTATAGAACAAGAATTTGAACATAACTTAACACAACAAATATACATCAGTAAAGATGTTTGGAATTTGATACTGACTGCAAAAAATGCTACAATCCAAATTATTAGAAATACGGTAAAGAAAAATAATGTGGCACATCCTAATAAATTTAGAGAAGAAGTGCTTACCAATTATTTAAATAAATTAGCTCCGTCACAACAAGCTATTCTAGCAATTAAAGATGAAGTAAGTAATCTTTGGTAAAACCTATTTACAATATTTAAGAAGCCGTTTAATCCTAGGATTAAACGGCTTCTTAAATTATAATCACACTTATTTTATCTATCGAAGACTAGCACCAAATTGTTTTTCAAAGGTGCTCTGTAATTTCTTCATGATAGAATCGATTCTCTTGTCTGTCAAAGTTTTTTCCTCATCTAATAGAGTAAAGCTAAGTGCATACGATTTTTTCCCTTCTGGCAAACTATCTCCTGTATACACATCGAATAAACTTACTTCTTTTAATAATTGAGAATCCACTTTCTTTGCTGCATTCTCTAAATCTTCAAATCGTACAGATTCATCCAATAATAAGGCAAAATCACGTTTTACCTTCGGATATTTAGAAATCGGTTGTAATGTAAAACTCTTAGACTTTGTTATCTCAAAAAGTTCTTCCCAATGAATGTTTGCGAAATAAACTTGTGGATCTAAATCAAAAGCTTTACTTATTTTCTTCTGTACCAAACCAAACTCCACAACTACTTGCTTGTTCTTTAATAATTGTAATCCTTCGGAGAACATAGCACTCTTGGTTTCTTTTTCCTGAATCTCGTTAACTCCAAGTTTTTCTAATATAGAGTAAACAATACCTTTTAGATAGAAAAAATCGGTTGGTTGCGAAGGAGTTTTCCAATTGGTCTTTGCTCTATCTCCTAACATTAAAATAGATAATCTCTTTTTTTCTACTCTCTGTTTAGGATATTTATGATAGGTTTTACCAAACTCAAATAGCTTCAAGTTTTTCACCTTCCGGTTTGCGTTGTATGCTAATGCTTCTAGTCCTCCAAAAAGCATAGACTGGCGTAAAATAGAAAGCTCTTTGCTTAAAGGATTTAATAATTCTATATTATATTCTTTATGTAAATCTGCAACCATATCGGTATAATCTGGAGATGAAAGAGAGTTAGCTAACATCTCGGTAAATCCAAGAGAAACCAAATGATCTCCTACCATATTCTCCAATTTAAAATCGGAACTTTCTCCGGCATGCAAAGTAGATGCACGTAATTTTTCTGGAATTGCAATTCTATTATAGCCGTATACACGTAGTATTTCTTCTACTACGTCTATTTCACGAACTACATCATTCCTATATGCAGGAATTGTAACCCCTAATCCTGTTTCGGTTACGTTATTAATTTTAATTTCCAATCCGCTTAAGATGCTTTTAATATCCTCTTCAGGAATTTCTTCACCAACTATTCTACGTATGTTTTTGTAATTGATGAAAACTTGGTGGTCATTGATTCTTTTTGGATAAAAATCGATTACATCACTAGTCACTTCACCACCTGCAACTTCTTTGATAAGATTTGCTGCTCGCATTAAAGCATATTCGGTAATATTAGGGTCGATTCCTCTTTCAAAACGGAAAGAAGCATCTGTATTCAATCCATGATATTTTGCAGCTTTACGTACTGAAACTGGATCGAAGTATGCACTTTCTAAGAAAATATTAGACGTATGGTTAGTTACTCCACTATTATCACCACCGAATACCCCTGCCATAGCAATGGGTTTTTCGACATCGCATATCATTAACTCTTCTCCATTTAGAGTGCGCTCCACTCCATCTAGGGTCGTAAACTTTGTTCCTTTTTCTACATTCTTAACTATAATCTGATCTCCAGAAATCTTTGAAGCATCGAATGCATGCAATGGTTGACCTAACTCATGTAATACATAATTGGTTACGTCTACAATATTATTAATAGGTGATAAACCAATTGCTTTTAATCGATTCTGTAACCAAGCTGGTGAATCTCCAACTTTAACTCCAGAAATAGTAAGCCCTGCATATCTAGGAGCTTGTTCTATATTTTCTACTTTAACACCTATCTTTAATGTTCGTTTATCTATTCTAAAACTACTCACAGAAGGAGTATTTAGCTTTAGATTAATGTTTTTTTGTAAAAGACCTACTCGCAAATCTCGAGCTACACCTAAGTGACTCATAGCATCGGCACGGTTTGGCGTTAATCCTATTTCGAACACTTGATCTTCCACTACTTCGTATAACGTACTTAAAGGTTGACCTACCTGAGCATCCTCTGGAAGTACTAAGATACCAGAATCATCATCGCCAATATGTAGTTCTACCTCTGAACAAATCATACCATGACTTTCTTCACCACGTAATTTGCTTTTTTTAATCTTCCATTTTTCACCTTCTGCTGTGATCAATTCAGAACCAATCGTAGCCACCGCTACTTTTTGTCCAACAGCTACGTTAGGAGCACCACAAACAATTTGCACTGGTTTGTCTTCTCCGATTGCTACTTCGGTTAACTTTAATCTATCTGCATTAGGATGTTGTTTGCAAGCAAGCACTTCGCCTATTACAATTCCTTCTAAACCCCCTAGAATATTGGTAAAAGTCTCAAGTCCCTCTACTTCCAATCCTAAATCGGTTAATACTTCACTAGTTTTTTCTGCTGGCCAATCAATAGCCAAAAATTGTTTGATCCAGTTATACGATATTTTCATATTTCTTTTTTCTAAACGAAGTGCAAAGATACTATTTTGTAATTGTACTTTGAAGTATTTTGCAAACAGTATATTAGTATTTTCTATCTAAATTAAGCAACCAATACAAGCAATGGTTTGAATATAATATATAATCGAAAAGTCTACCATTAATTTTAAATATAGGTAAGTAGAATTCTATGCTTTATGAAATATAACTCCAAATATTTTTAAAACGTTGTAACTGCTCTAAAGTATTTCGGATAGGTGCATTTGCAGGGTATTCCAATTCGGGATCGATGTCTATAACCTTTAACGCTTGTGTCCTAGCTATCTGCAAGGTAGCACCATCTTTTACAATATCTGCTATGCGTAAATTTAGCACGCCACTTTGTTGTGTTCCCATTAAATCTCCTGGACCACGAAGTTTTAAATCTACCTCTGCAATCTTAAATCCGTCATTAGTTGCCACCATAGTTTCCATTCTAATTTTTGAATCGTTAGAAAGTTTGTGACTAGTAACCAGAATACAATAACTTTGCTCTGCTCCTCGCCCTACTCTTCCTCGCAATTGATGCAACTGCGATAACCCAAACCGTTCTGCACTCTCTATAATCATCACTGAGGCATTGGGAACATTTACACCTACTTCTATTACGGTTGTTGCAACCATAATATTGGTCTTCCCACTGGCAAAACGCTGCATTTCATATTCTTTATCGGCTGCGCTCATTTGACCATGAACTACCGAAATTTGATATTCAGGCATTGGAAAATCCCTTGAAAGACTTTCATACCCTTCCATTAAGTTCTTGTAGTCTAAAGCTTCACTTTCTTCTATCAATGGAAAAACGACATATACTTGTCTTCCCTTTTTAATTTCCGTTTTTATAAAACCCTGTATGCCCAATCTATTGGAGTCAAATTTATGCAATGTTTTAATCGGTTTTCTACCTGGTGGTAATTCGTCTATCATACTAATATCCAAATCGCCATAAAGGCTCATTGCTAAAGTTCTTGGGATAGGTGTTGCAGTCATTACCAATATATGTGGTGGTAATTCATTTTTATGCCATAATTTACTGCGTTGTTTTACTCCAAATCGGTGTTGTTCATCAATAATAGCATATCCTAAATTGGAAAATTTCACTTTATCTTCTAATAGTGCATGTGTACCAACTAAAATATGCATTTCACCAGACTCTAAAGCCTCATGAATCACTCTACGTTCTTTGGTAGTAGTAGATCCTGTTAGTAGCGCGATATTTGCACCTATTTTATCGCAGAATTCTTTTAATCCTTGATAGTGCTGTGTAGCGAGAATTTCTGTAGGAGCCATTAAGCATGCCTGAAATCCGTTGTCTAAAGCAATAAGCATAGTTAGAAAAGCTACTATGGTTTTTCCGCTACCTACATCTCCCTGCAAAAGCCTATTCATTTGTGCATTGCTGCCCAAATCTTTCCGAATTTCTCTAATTACTCTTTTCTGAGCATTTGTTAATGAGAAAGGTAAATGATTTTCATAAAATCCATGAAAGTACTCGGCTAAATTTTCAAATGGATATCCTTTTATTTTTGCTTGGCGTAATACTTTTTTTCTAGCTAATTGCAGTTGGATATAAAATAACTCTTCAAATTTTAATCGTTGTTGTGCTCGAGCTAAAATTTCTTGATTTTTCGGAAAATGAATGTACCACAAAGCAGCTTTCTTTGATATAAGCTGCAAATCTTCAATTATGCTATTGGACAATGACTCGGTTATATGTTTACCATAAAGCTTAAAAAGCAATTCCATTAATCCACTAATCCATTTATTGCTAATTTTAGCTTTGCTTAGCTTCTCGGTAGAGGGATATATAGCCTGCAAGCCAGTATTTATTTTTTTTTGATGTTCGGTTAGCAACTCCATATCTGGATGTGGCATAGAAACTTTTCCGTTAAACCAGTTGATCTTGCCAAATATTACATAAAGTGTATTCCTCTTTATATTCTCTTGCACCCATTTATGACCACGGAACCAAATTAGTTCCATAACACTCCCTTGAGCATCTTGAAAAGTTGCTACTAATCGGCTTCCTCGTTTTTGTTTGATTTCTTGTAACTGAATTACCTTCCCTATAATCTGGACTTCTGCACTTTCGGCACGTAATTCAGATACTTGATAATACTTAGTACGGTCTAGATATCGATTAGGAAAAAAATGTAATAAATCTTGATATGTATGAATTCCTAATTCGCTCTTAAGCAGGGCAGCGCGATGAGGACCAACTCCTTTTAGATATTCTATAGGCGTTTGTAAACTTGACATACATTTGATTTATAAAAGCGGAAATTGCAATATATCAAAACTACTTAATTTCTTACAAAATAAGTGCTAGTTAAAATCAAGATTACAAGAAATATATTGCTTAAAATAGATACGAGATGGTTGTTACAACCATCTCGTATCTATAAATTTCGATAATCTTAAATTAATAGATTACATCAACTCTTTTGCTTCTTCTTGCTTTCTGTCTAAGCCTAGACGTTGGTATATTTGATCTAGAATTTCATCTTTTTCATAAAGAACAATAAGCATATCATTAGGTTCAATAATCGTAGTACCTTTTGGAGTAATGAATTCATTGTTTCTTGAAATCATTGCAATAATTCCTTTATCTGGAAAATTAAGATCCATTACTTGTTTGCCTACTGCATAGTTCTCATTTGGAACCATAATTTCTCGTAAAAAAGAGTTCGCTCCTTCGGCCAATAAAATATCTACTGGCGATTTCGTTTTATCTTCCATTGGCAATGACATATTCAACCAACGAGCCACTATAGGAATAGTACTTCCTTGTAATAAAACTGAAGTTAAAGAAACGAAGAATACTATATTAAAGAACATTACAGAATGTTCTAGTCCCGCAATTAATGGATAGGTTGCAAATACAATAGGTACAGCACCTCGTAATCCTACCCAAGAGACATACAGTCTTCTTTCAATAGGCATTTTAAATGGTAGTAAACTTATAAATACTCCAATAGGTCTTGCGCCAACAATTAAGAAAGTGGAAACTAACATTCCAAAACCAAGTATTGGAATTAATCCAGAAGGATTTACTAGTAATCCTAGAGTTATAAACAGTACTATTTGCATAAGCCATGCTAACCCGTCGAACATACTAGTAATGGTACGTTTATTAACCAAATCTTGGTTACCTAAATATAGCCCAGCAAGATATACTGCGAGGAATCCATTACCACCTATAAAATCTGTAGCAGAGAATACAAAGAACATAATCCCTATGGTCAATACAGGATAAATACCTCCAAATCCGAGATTAAGTACATTAATAAGTTTTTTGGAAAGCCAAGCAAAGGCAATCCCACAAACCGCACCAATACCTATTTGCTGAAAGAAAAATGGAACAATAGTCCATAGACTTTGATCAGGATTCTGTACAAAGCCAATAAACATAATGGTTAAAAAATATGCCATCGGATCGTTACTACCACTTTCTAATTCTAGAGTTGGTTTTAAATGTTGTTTTAATGACAATCCGCGAGAGCGTAGAATAGAGAATACTGCAGCAGCATCGGTAGACGATACAATAGAACCTAATAACAAGGATTCATATATAGATAGTCCTCCATCGATATAATTATTAGAAAGCCACCAAATAAAGACTCCTAAAGATATAGCGGTAAGAAAAACGCCAAGAGTGGATAAAATTGCACCTTGCCATAATATAGGCTTGACACTTTTCCAATTTGTAGATAAACCACCATTAAAAAGTATAAAGTTTAAAGCAACAACTCCTATAAATTGAGCAATTTTATAGTTTTCAAATTCGATTCCTAGGATACCATCGGATCCTGCGAGCATACCAACAGCCAAAAATATCACCAATGCAGGAACAGATAATCGAACAGATATTTTCTTGGCCAAAATACTGGCAATTAGCAATATAGAACTGATTAAAATTATATTCTCTACTGTTAATGTCATATATTTTTATTTTAAATCGCAAAATACGAAATATCAGTTGTTTTTATACTATCAGAAACTAATTATCGCATGTTAAAACTCAAATAATTTTAATATCAGAATACTTATATTAAATTATTTTTTTAGTGTTTTTATAGTTTTTCACATGTAATGATAGAGATAATTTAAAATAAAAAATCTACTTTATCCTTAGGCAAACATACCTTTTGGATGAAGTAGATTTTTATTTTTATAACTTTTGGGCTATATATCTTTACTGATATCCAGCAGCTTGCAATTTAAATAACTCTGCGTAGAGTTTTGGAGTTTCCATTAACTCTTCGTGGGTACCAAGTTCTAATACCATTCCATCTTTCAATACTAATATTCTATCTGCCATACGTACGGTACTAAATCGGTGACTGATAATAATACTAGTTTTTCCTTCGGTTAGGCCAATAAATCGTTTAAACACATCATACTCTGCTTGTGCATCTAGAGCACTTGTAGGTTCGTCAAGCACCATAACATCGGCATCTTTCATATAAGCTCTAGCCAGCGCTATTTTCTGCCATTGCCCACCACTTAAATCTTGACCTTTAGAAAAACGTCTTCCTAATTGTTGTTCCAATCCATCATACATTTCGCTTATCACCTGATCGGCTAAACTACGTGTAGCCGCATAATTGATAATCTCATCATTCTCTACTTCATCTATATCTCCAACAGCAATGTTCTCACGTACTGTAAATTCGTATTTGAAAAAATCTTGGAAAATGACTCCAAAACGTTTTCGATATTCATCCACATCAAATCGATTAATATTTATTCCATCTAATAAAATCTCACCCTGTGTAGGTTCGTAGAATCGTAAGAAAAGTTTTATTAAGGTAGTTTTCCCTGCGCCATTTTGACCAACGAATGCCATCTTCTCACCTGCTTTTAGTTTAAAGCTTACTCCTTTTAAAACATCTTCGTTACTTCCTGGGTAAGCAAAATGTACATTTCGTAATTCAAAACCATCTTTAATTTTTTCTGGCAAAGGCAATTTTTCTTCATTTGTTTGTTCTATCTCTAAATCGATAAAATCAAAATAATCTTGCAGGTATAAGGCACTTTCAGAAATGCGTGTAAAACGAGAGAAAAAGCCTTGTAAATTACTTCGTAATCGGTTAAAAGATCCAGATAGGAAGGTAAGCTCACCAATACTTATCACACCCGCAACAACACGTAACACAATGTAAATATAAGCACCATAATATGATAACACACCTAAGATATTGAATGCAGAACCATAAATACTTTGTTTTATAGAAAGTCGTTTACTGATTTCATAATACGTATCGGATAAGAATTTAAAACGATCAGCAATAAAATTGGTAAGCCCAAAAAGCTTAATTTCTTTTGCAGTTTGGTTA
>JAJYTI010000017.1 GCA_021793135.1 Bacteroidota bacterium | reverse complement strand
TAAAGGTACATTAGAAGAAAAAAACGTAATGGATCGTGTAGATATTGTTACCGGAACATTAGGTAAAGCACTTGGTGGAGCTATGGGAGGATATACCACAGGTAAGAAAGAAATTATCGAAATGCTTCGTCAACGATCTAGACCTTACTTGTTCTCTAATTCATTGGCACCCTCTATTGTAGGAGCAGCTATTAAAGTGTTTGACATGCTAAGTAAAGATACTAGTCTTCGCGATAAAGTAATGGAAAACACCGCTTATTTCAAAAAAGGAATGCAAGAAGCTGGTTTTGATATTATAGATGGAGATTCTGCAATTGTACCTGTAATGCTATACGATGCGAAGTTATCTCAAGAAATGGCTAATAAACTTCTTGAAGAAGGTGTGTATGTAATTGGATTCTTCTTCCCAGTAGTACCAAAAGGAGAGGCTCGAATTAGAGTACAATTATCTGCTGCACATACTAAAGAACATTTAGATAAGGCAATCGCAGCATTTATTAAAGTGGGTAAGGAATTAAAGGTTATTTAACATCGTTTAAAATATAATATATTTTTTTATGATAAATTTATAAAAGACTTATTATATTATTTTAACATATAATAATTTTAACACATACATTTGTCGAAGAATAATTAAATCAATCTAACATGAAACGACTAAACTACTTATTTCTTGTTGTTGCACTTATGCTTGGAGTACTAAGCGTAAATGCACAAGATAAATCAAATCCATGGGCTATTGGTATTGGTGCAAACGCAGTAGACTTTCACCCAATCGGTGAAAATCCAAAAGGTGTTTTTGCTCCTTACGAATCGGGTAAAATGTTTGACAACTATTTTAACGCCGAAGACCATTGGAACATTATTCCAATTATTTCACGTTTAACAGCGAGTAGACATATAGGTAACAACTTTGTGTTTACACTTGCAGGATCTTATAATCATATCGATAAAATAAGTTCAGAAAGACTAGCAAAAACTATTAAGTATTATGGTTTTGATGGTGAGGTAAAATATTCTTTCCAAAATGCTTTAAATTCAACTTGGTTAGATCCGTATTTAGGTATTGGTGCAGGTTACACTTGGATTGATGATAAAGGATTCTCTAGTGGAAATGCACTTGCAGGATTTAACTTCTGGATTACTGAAAATATTGGTATCAATGTACAATCTGCTTACAAACATTCATTTGCAGGTAATAGTAGAGGTGCTACACACTTCCAACATGCTGCAGGAGTTGTATTCAAATTTGGTAAAAAAGATAGAGATGGAGACGGTGTGCCAGATCACTTAGATGATTGTCCAGACACTCCAGGTTTAGCTGAATTTAACGGATGTCCAGATACAGATGGTGACGGAATTCCAGATCATTTAGACGACTGTCCAAACGAAGCAGGTTTACCTGAATTCAATGGATGTCCAGATAGAGACGGTGACGGTGTGCCAGATCACTTAGACGAATGTCCAGATACTCCAGGTAGAGCAGAATGGGACGGATGTCCAGATACAGACGGTGACGGAATCCCAGATCACTTGGACAAATGTCCTGAAGAAGCTGGTCCAGCTGAAAACGACGGTTGTCCTTGGCCAGATAGAGATGGCGATGGTGTTCCAGATCATTTAGATCAATGTCCAGATACTCCTGGAACTGTGGAAAACAACGGTTGTCCTGAAGAACCTACCGAAGAAGTAGTGAAAACTATTAACTCATACTCTAAGACAATCTTATTCGATACTGCAAAAGCAACTATCCGAAAGGAGTCTTTAAAAGCGCTTCAAGATATCGCTGACGTAATGAAAGAATATCCTAAAACGCACTTTGTAATCGAAGGACACACAGATAGTACTGGTAACAAAGCATTTAACCAAAAACTATCTGAAGATAGAGCTGCTTCTGTTCTAGAATACTTAGTAAGTATCGGAATGGAAAAAGATAGACTTTCTTCTGTAGGATATGGTCCAGATAAACCAATTGCAGATAACAAAACTGAAGAAGGACGTCAAGAAAACAGACGTGTTCAAATTTCACTTAAGAAATAACTTCTATCTGTAATAGATAAAATAAATATTATGAAACGCCCTGCAATATGTAGGGCGTTTATTATTTTTAAGCTATGAAAACTTTTCTACAAGAAACCATAGCACAAATACAAACAGAACAAAATGATTTTATCAATTCTGTTTGGATTGTTCCAAGTAAAAGAGCAGCTGGATTTATAAAAAATGAATTCAGGAAAAAAGCAGAGCACACACAAATATTACCAACTATACATAGCATCGAAGAATTTATACAAATTCTATCCCATCTACAGATTGCCGATGCCACACAAATGATATTTGAGTGCTATGAAGCTTACTTAAAGGTAGATAGCATAGAGAACAAAGAAGACTTCGATACTTTTAGCACATGGGTAAATACTCTTATAGGCGATTTAAATGAAATCGATCGTTATATGCTAGATACCCATTCCTTTTTTGATTACTTAAAAGATATCCAAGATATAGACCATTGGTATTTAGCAGAAGAAAAGACAGAGTTAATAACCAACTACCTCAACTTTTGGAATAGCTTATCGGAATTGTATGATATACTAACCGATAGGTTGCTAAAAAAAGAAATGGCACATCAAGGTTTAGTGTATAGAAAAGCGGCAGAAAATGCTAAATCGTATTTAGATACACACCCAAACCAAGAGTTTGTATTTATCGGGTTTAATGCGTTAAACAATGCCGAACAACAAATTTTTCAAACCTTCCTAGAAAGATCTAGCAGTAAAATTTATTGGGATTTAGACACTTATTTTTTAGAAGATAGAATGCATAGTGCTTCTTTATTTCTTCGTAAATATTTAGATACGTGGCCTTATTTTAAAGAACATCCTTTATTAGGAATACAAAGCAATTTTGAAAAAGAAAAAGAAATACAATTTATACAAGCACCACAGAATACTACGCAAGTAAAAGCACTTAGCACTATTCTGGAGGAACTTACTCCCGAAGAAAGGAAGAAAACAGCAATTGTTTTGGCAGATGAGGCTTTATTACAAATGGTACTTGGTTCATTGCCTAAAAGCATTGAGAAAGTAAATGTCACTATGGGGGCAGCAATTCAGCATTTTCCTGCAGCATTATTTTTCGCCAAGTATTTTGATATACAACAGAAAAACAATAGTTCTTATTACCACAAAGACATTTTTACCATTTTACAACATCCATTAATACAAAATACAATAGATGAGGTAGATAAGCTTTTGAGTGAAATTATTCAACAAAATCTTTCTTATTGCAGCATAGATAAACTATTAGAAATATATTCAGGCAAAGACAAACAATTACTTCAATTGTTATTCACTCCTTGGAATAATGATATAAAATCAGCAATAAAAACTTGTACTCAACTTACACAACTATGGCTTAGAGCGTCTAAAGATTCAACGATAGAACGCGTAGTGCTTTTTGAACTATATAAGCTATTAGAAAACCTAGAACAATGGATTAATCGTTATCCTCACATAAAAACTACCAAAACGCTTAATTATCTATTTACAGAAGCTATTCGAAGTACAACTTTAGACTTTGAAGGGGATGCATATGATGGTTTACAAATAATGGGAGTACTTGAGTCACGATTATTAGATTTTGAAAATGTTATTCTATTATCGGTAAACGAAGGTATTCTTCCTTCTGGTAAATCGAACAACTCTTTTATAACCTATGATTTAAAAAGAGAATATGGATTGCCACTTTATACCGAAAAAGATGCTATATATACCTATCACTTTTACAGATTACTACAACGAGCAAAAAAAGTGTGGTTAAGCTATAACACGGACGACTCTGGAATGAAAGGAGGAGAACCTAGTAGATTTATTATTCAATTGCAAATTGACAAAATTCCAAATCACACCCAGATTGTTCGTACAGTAAGTCCAAGGGTAGCTGACGCTAAAAAAATGGAATTAGAAAGTATTCCTAAAAATGAAAGAATCTTAAATCGCTTAGACCAGATTGCAAATAAAGGTTTTTCTCCATCAGCCTTAGGCTCCTATATTCGAAATCCATTGCAGTTTTATGAACAAAAGATACTTCGAATTAAAGAAACAGATGAAGTAGAAGAAGATGTAGCGGCCAACACCATGGGAACTATCGTCCACGATACGCTAGAAAATCTTTATACACAATGCAATGCCATACTAGATATAGAAAGCCTTGAGCGTATAAAAAAGATAGCAAATAAAGAATTAGATATACAATTTGCAAATACTTTTAAAAATGGTGATTACACGCAAGGTTTCAACCTCATCGTTTACAATGTGGCAAAACAATTTGTACATCGAACCATAGAGTATGATATCCAACGATTAAAAGAAGGGAAACACATAGAAATCGTTGAGTTAGAGCGAAAATTAGAAGGAGAACTCTTTATTCCTAACATTAATAAAACAGTAAAAATCCATGGATTTGCCGATAGAATTGAACGTGAAAATGGCGTATTGCGTATTGTAGATTATAAAACAGGTATGGTAACCTCGTCCAATCTATCTATTTCCAATTGGGAAAAACTGATTACAGACAAAAGCAAAAGTCAAGCATTTCAAGTATTGACATATGCATGGCTCTATATGCAAAATACAGAAGTGGAAAAGCTAGAAGCTGGAATCTTATCCATGCGAAATATGGGCAGTGGATTTATGCCTGTAAAAGAAAATAAGAAAGAAGGGTTTGGTACTACTATTACCAAAGAAGTAGTAGAAAAATTTGAAGAGTATCTTATTACATTAATTAGCGAAATATTTGATTTAGAAATTGAATTTACAGAAAAAGAAATATAACAATGAAGAAAGAATTAAATAAAGTTATTTACACTGAAGGGAAACGCCCTATTGTATATGATGTTTATTATAAAGAAAATCACACCCCAAAACCTGTTGTAATTTTTTGTCATGGATACAAGGGATTTAAAGACTGGGGTGCTTGGTATATGGCCGCCGAAAAGTTTGCAGAGGCAGGTTTCTTCTTTCTTAAGTTCAACTTTTCTCATAACGGAGGTACGGTTGAACAACCTATTGACTTCCCAGATTTAAAAGCCTTTAGTGAAAATACCTATACAAAAGAACTAGATGACGTACAGCGCGTATTAAATAAACTTAATGAATATAGAAATGAAGCTGACTCGGATAAAATCCACATTATTGGGCATAGTCGCGGAGGTGGGCTCGCTTTATTAGCAGCAGAATTGCATAAAAACATTATAAAAACTGCTACGTGGGCGGGAGTTAGTGATTTTGCAATACGTTTTCAAGAAGGAACAGAAGCTTTTAAACACTGGAAAGAAACTGGAATGACCTATGTAGAAAATGCAAGAACTAAACAACAACTACCTCATAAATTTTCATTTTACGAAGATTTTGCAAAACATAGAGAAGCGTATAGCATAGAACGAGCAGTCCGTAATACAGACAAGCCATTATTAATTATTCAAGGAACCAATGATATGGCTGTCCCTATGGCAGAAGCAGAAAACATAAATAAATGGGCTCCACGTGCTACCCTACATATTATAAATGGAGCAGACCACGTATTCCAAACCAAACATCCTTGGGATGAATCTAAACTACCTAACGAGATGCTAGAGGTAATCAACGAAACCATATCTTTTTTTAAAAAGTAACTTTTACATCTCTTCTTGTATAACTAAAGTAGTCTTGTCTTTATCCGTAAAAGGAGACTTAGTGTAATGCCCGATGACTTTAGCTATAGCTTCTGGTTTCTCCCAAGAACTATAGTCTGCGTCGGGCATTGCATTTCTATTCTGTGGAGTATCTATTGTACTTGGTACTACCACATAAGTTTTAATATCCATTTCTTTAGCATCAGAATTAAAGATATTAGCTAATTGGAATAACTGTGATTTTGATAAACTATAAGCTACATTATTTATTCCTTTACGAGTATCCATACCAGGTTGCGAACCAATGAAAAATATTTTCCCAGATTTCTGAGATTTCATTTTTATAAATATAGGGCGAGCAAGATTATATGCCGTAATAAAATTCAATTCGTACTGGTTTATTAAATCTTCTGTCCCAGCTTTATCAATGGCACCAGACACAAAACCTCCAGCAGTTAGAACCGCTACATCTATTTTATCATACTTTTTAAGAATATATTCTACACAAGCCTTTGTTTCGCCTTCATGCATTAAGTCTACTTCTATTTCATTATAATGTTCCCTCGCTCCATCCTTGGCTTCTTTCGTGTGCACCAATCCTATCACTTGATAGGATTGTTCTAGAAAATAAGAAACAACTGCTTTTCCTAAGTTTCCAGTTGCACCGCTTACTATTGCTAATTTCATCTTGATTATATTTTAATTGTTTATTTAAAGGTAATTATTTAATGCGTAATATTTTGTAACTTTATGATAATCATATTAATACATTAACATAAGAAGTATTAAAATATTTCTTGATATAGGTTAAGAGTATCGATTATTATTAAATCTAGCTTTGTTAGCAAGAAAAGAAAAACAATTAAATTTAATATTATGAAAAAAACAATTTTACTTTTTACGATTGCGCTTGCTTTTATGCAATTCTCTTTCGCTCAAACAACATGGAAGGCCGATCCAATGCACTCCAACACACGATTTGAAGTAGGACACTTTGGCTTATCTATAGTAGATGGAGAATTTACAACATTTGAAGGTACAGTAGAAACGAAGGAAGATTCCAATTTTGCTGGAGCAATTTTCAACTTTACAGTAGATGTTAACTCTATTGATACACGAATAGAAGATAGAGATACGCATTTAAAATCGGATGATTTTTTCAATGCTGAAAAATATCCTACTATTACTCTTAAAAATGCAGTACTAACTCATAAAAAAGAGAATGAATATGTATTAGAAGGCGATCTAACTATTCGTGATGTGACGAAGAAAGTTAGCTTCGATGTAATACAAAACAATGGAATTATTAGTGATCCATGGGGAATGACTCGTGCCGGATTTACTGCGAAAACAGAAATAGACCGTAGAGACTTCAATGTGAATTTTGGAGACAAATTACCGTCGGGAATAGACCAAGTAGCTTATAAGATTAATATTATTGTGAATTTAGAAGTAGTGAAAGAATAAATCCTACTATTACAACATAATAAAAGCAGCTTGAAATAAATATCTCAAGCTGCTTTTATTTTTTACAAAATCGTGAATTAATCCGCCAATTTTTCTTGCATGTCTTTTAATAAATTTATCTGACTCATGGTACGATCTAAATTCTGTTTAGGATGTTGAATAGCGTAATAAACATCGTCGTTTAAAAAATCGGTAAGGAAACGCATAGCTTGTACATATATGACGGTTTTGGCACCTAATGCAAGATTCTCAATTTCTTTAATAGTAAGAATATCTTTTAAATGATACAAAAAGCCTTCTTCTAATGCCCTATAGTTTTCCAAACTAAAGTTATTTCCAGCTTTTGGATCATCCTCTTCTTTCAGATTAGTATAAGAACGTACCATATCTCCAAAGTCATATAAAACACTACCGCATAATATAGTATCCCAATCAATCAAAGCTATTATTTTATTAGCATCTTCTTTATCAAATAAAAAATTACTGATTTTAGGATCGGCGTGGATAATCCTAGTGGGAAGCTGAGGCATTAGCATTATCCATTTTTGGAGAATAAATTTATTATCATTTATATAGCTTATTGCTTTGTGTGCTTCTTGTAATCTTTTTTTGCTTGCTATTTGCAATGCTTGTTCATACTGATGTAAGCGTTTTTCGAAGTCTAAAAACCCCTCTATAGGATCTTGAATATCTTTTATAGCAATATCCGAAATATGAGCATGAAAAAAGCTTAAAAACCTAGCTGCTTCAAAGGCTTGTTGAGTAGATTGAACCTTTAAAAAAGTCTGCGTATCTTCTATATATTCAAACATACGCCACTTTAAATCATATAAATATGCTCCGTCGTTAAAAACAATAGGTTGCAATATGGTGTGGGGATATGTTTTGTTTTTTAAATGGTTACTTACGTTTAAAATATTTTGAGTGATAGCATCTAAATTTTCAAACACTGTAGTGTTCAGCTTTTGTAACACCAACTTTTCATTATTATTCTGTATTAAATAAGTTTTGTTGATATGCCCCGATGTTAATGGTTTATAAGTAAAATCAGGTGCAATTTCTTTAGCTTCTGCAACTATTTGCTTGATCTTGGTTATATCCTCCATCCAAATTTTTATTTTGCTTCTAAGCTAGTTTTTTCCCAAAGCGTATTCGGATAAACAGCTTGATCTTTTTTCGCCACTAACTCTTTCATAACACGCTCTTTATCGCCTGGATAAGTCAATCCAAACCATTGTTCAGAAGTGGGTAATACAGAAACTTGTATTTCATTATTTTGAATTCCATTATCTACTACAGATGGCAAATAGAACTCTGCTTTGGAAAAAGCAGTATAATCTTTCAAAAACAGCTCTAAGTCTCTTTCTATCCTATTAAAAAAAGAAGGATGTAATATCCAAAAGTTCATCGATACACGATCGTTCTCTTTCAAGGTTTTAGCTTTTAGATTTTCATTCAACCCTTTGATTACATCTTTTACTCGTTCGATATAAGTAAACTCCTCTACGTGTGTTAGCTTATTATTGGCTATTGTGCAAATCCCTCTAGATACCGAACCATTTTTACTCATAGTGTTGCCTAATTTAAAAGCACACATTGCATAAGTATCTTCTGTAACTTGACTGGCATCTATAAAATCGAAAGCTTTTTTAAAAGTACCGTAACCATAAAAGTCATCTGCATTCATGGTGATAAATGGTTCTTTAATAACTTCTTTAGCACAATACACAGCATGAGCAGTCCCTAATGGCTTGGTACGATTCTGAACTTTATCAAGATAATCCTGTGGAATAAACTTGTCTAATGTTTGTTCTATAAAATGTACTTCTGCTTCTCTAACGGTTAGCAAATGTGTTATTTTCTCTCGATATTCATCTGGGAATTGATCATTAATTATAAATACAAATTTTCTAATTCCCACTTTAATGGCATCATATAGTGCAAACTCCATTAAAGTTTCGTCGTTACCACTTACAGTATCTACTTGTTTCTGCCCCTTATAACGACTCCCCATACCTCCTGCTAAAATTAGCAGAGATGCTTTATTTATAGTAGTCAAATCCGAATAATGGTTTTCTATTTTTATATTTTCCTCTTGTAAAATCTGGCATTTCTTGCGATGCACCATTTCCTTCTATAGACTTCTCACTCAATGGTGTAACCGCATACCAAGTTGCTAAGTCATACACATCGAACGGAAATTCCTTATTATCTTTAATACATTCTATGAAATCGTGAATTAAGAAGTAGTCCATTCCTCCATGACCTGCACCAGCTGCTTTATCTTCGTGTTTTTTCCAAAGTGGATGGTCATACTTCTCCATGTATTCTTTTGAATTAGCCCATTGATGCGAGTGATCCATTTCTTCTTCAAAATAAATAAATCCTTGATCAAATCCTCCGGAGCCAATGTCTTGCCATATACCCTCTGTTCCTTGCACTCTAAATCCTAGATTGTACGGACGTTGCAAAGAGGTATCGTGAGTAAGCAAAATGGTTTCTCCATTTTCACATTTAAGCATGGTTTGGACAATATCTCCCTGTTTAAAATCTACTTTTGCATTAGGATGGTTTTCTCCACCGTTCTTTTTAATATAGTGAGTAAGTCCAGCTTGTTTACTTGCCATAGAAGTTAAATGTGTAATTCTATTTCCACGATTTACATCCATCATAGTTGCAATGGGCCCTACTCCATGTGTAGGATAAAGCTCTCCATTACGTTTTACATAATGATTAGTACGCCAAGCAGCTTCTGAAAATCCTTTATCTCCAAATTCTACACCATGTCCGTATGGATGTACACCATCATTAAATAATACATTTCTCAAATCGTGTTGGTAACCTCCTTGTCCGTGAACAATTTCTCCAAATTTTCCTTTACGCACCATATTAAAAACCGCCATAATATCACGACGATAGCATACGTTTTCCATCATAAAAATCGGGATTTTGGTCTCTTCCGATACATCTACATAATCCCAACATTCTTGTAGGTTTATAGCTCCACATACTTCTAGCCCTACGATTTTACCCGCACGCATAGATTCGATGGTTTGTGTATGGTGCCATTCCCATGGAGAAGAAATAATTACTGCATCTACATCTTTTCGTTTTAATAATTTTTTATAATCATAATCCCCATCGGCATACACCTTTGGTTTTGGTTTTCCGTGTTTCTCAAATAATTTTAATGCCATTTCCACCATTCTTGGCTCTGGATCGGCAATAGCGGTTACTTCAACATCATCGCGACGAAGTAATTCATTTAAGTGAACTTGACCACGAAGCCCTACTGCAATTAGCCCTACATTTACTTTTTTCGCAAACAAAGTTCCACTAAATACAGAGGTTGGCAAAATAAGTGCACCAAGACCTGCTATACTATTCGTTTTGATAAAATCTCTTCTATTCATAGTAACAATTTGAAAAATATAGACTCAAATATATAGAAATAGAAGAGAACAGATATAAAATTTTCATTAGGAAATAAAAAGCTCTCGAGTTTGTCGAGAGCTTTATTATATATATGAAATATGTAATTATTACTTATTCCTCATCACTCCCTGTATATCGCTTGTAAGGTAATAAGTTCCATACTCTAAACTGTAAGGATTCGTCACTGATAGCCGTAGGGATATCATCGTAAATTTGTCTAGCCACTTGTAATTCACGTACCGCCTCTGCCTTATCTTGATACATGAACTCGTCCGATGCTTGTTCTGGGGCTTGTGATACTTTTTCTTCCAAGTCTTTTATCACCATCTCTTGTTGCTGACGAATCGATTTTCTTGCTTCTGCAACCCAGTTAGGACGCATCTTACGGTTTACATCACCAATACGGTTAAAGACAGAGGATATGTCGGCATAAATTCGATCGGCATTGGTTCGAACATCTCGAACAGCTCTTTCTAAATCGTAATTGGTTAAATCCTCTTCTTTTAATGGATTCTTTCTATCTACTTGACCAATTCCAAGTGTTTTACAATAGTATGGGAACATCTTGGTAATCGTCTTTCCAACTGGGGAAACCGAATTGTCGTTTTCATCCAATCCTTTTGGCTGAATTCCTTGCATCGCGATTCTTGCAGACTCTGGGCGAACGATTTCTTTTGGTGGCATAATTCCATGACGCAACATCTCACGAATTCCAGTACCAGATATATTAATTCGATATCGATCATCATGTGGGCAAGATTGTTCTGAAGCTGGACTATCACATCTTGTACAATAGAATACCTCATGGAATAATCGAATATCAATTCCTAATTCCTTAGGGTCAAATTCTTCAAAAATATTATGGGATGCATATTTATCATAGAAGTCTCCAATACCTGCGTGGTCACGCCCTATTAATGCGTGAGTACATCCGTAGTTTTTCATAATAAGTGCATGAAGAACCGCTTCTCTTGGTCCAGCGAAAATATAGGTTACACGTAAAGGAGCTAAAATAGTTCGTTCCGTAGGATAGTAGGTGTCTAACACTGCTTTATAGGAAAGCACCCGATATTCATGACGTACATATTCCCGTTTTGCCATTTCTACTAAGGGTTGCAAGAAAAGCCCATCAATTTCTTCTAAAGCATTTCTATGAATATACTCATGACCACGGTGAAGTGGATTTGCCCCTGTAATAAATCCTGCTGTAGATTTAAATTTCTTTACTTCATAAAACTCATGCCAAGTATCTTTTGGCTCTAATCGAATCTTCTCGAAAGGCCCCCAATGTGCACGGTTTAATAAAGTCAATGGACCTGCTAATGCATAATCTCCCATTCTACGGAAAATGGAGTCTACTCCTGGGTGATTTCTATCGGTTGTTCCGAAAAGGTGTTTTGCTCTAAACTCTTTATCGTAAAAGAAAATATCGGTTAAATCCATTAAAGCAATGGGAGTCTTCTCATGATCAATCAATACGATTTGATCACCTTCGGAAAGGGTTTTAATCACCTTTGCATTCGTATCACCAGTTGGAGCAAAACTTAATGGTACTGGCCATACTACTCCATTGGAAAGTCTTCCATCTTTTAAAACAGATTTGTAATCTGCTTCGTTCATAAAACCTTCGTTTGGTGATAGCACTCCTGTTGCAATCATTTCTGTTGTAATAACTGCTTCTAGGTCAATCATAATCTTTGGAAGGTCCTTAGCTCGTTTTATTGCTTCGTCTCTTGCTTTTCCTTTAAGCACTCGATTTACTAATTTTCCTCCATGTGGTTGTTGAGGATATTTAGAAAAATCAAGATTACTGGTTTCGAAGTTTGAATCACTCATATTATATATTCTTTCTGTTTTACCTTATTTACAATTTGACACTCTATTTCATATCACATATTAGCATTTTATCATTTTAAATAGGATGCTAATACATAATTCAAACCCTGTGTTTCCAGTTTTATAAAATACTCACGCAATTCAATAAAACACAACACTTATCAAAAGGTTTAACTAGATAAATCTACATAAATAGAAGAAATATTTAAAAAAAATAAGCAATCTTTTATTTCAATTTATTCTAGGTATAATTAAGAAGAAGATTTATTTAATAGGTAGGAATATAAAACAGATGAGTTATTATCTATATCTTTTAGCTATTTCGCAATCAACTAAAATTTCAATTAACTTTCTCTCTACTTAAATCATGGTGCGAATACACATACCATAATATGGATTAAAGAATAAATAAATTTCAGCATAAAAATTAAAGCCTCTTAAGACATTATTTCTAGGAGGCTTTCTTATTCAAGCTCAACAATTTATATCAAGTAACTTTATCCATTTAAGCATTCATTGGATTCATGTTAAAAAACATTATTATCAGTTTTAACTAATTTTACAATAATTTTCCCTTACATTTCTTACGTATTATTAAATTTTAACCAATAACCTATCAAAATGAAAAAAATTTCGAGCTTGCTGTATGCTGTACTAATAGGTAGTATAGGATACGCAAACAACACCCCATCGCAAGAGATGGTAAACTCAAAACAGCCAGCTACTTCACAACCAAATTGCAATCCTGAATCAGTTCCTTATTACGAAAATTTCGATGATTTAACTCCTCCGGATATTCCAGAATGTGCTTCGTTAGAAGTAATTAATGGAGATTACGAAGGTAACGGTTGGAGTACTCGTGATGTATCTTCTAAGACTGGTTTTAGTGGAAATGCATTAAGACATGGATGGGGTGCTACAGAAGCATTAGATTCTTGGTACTTCACACCAGGTATTAGCTTAGAAGCAGATACTGATTATGTAATTAGTTTTAAATACTCGAATGACTCTAATTTTGCTACAGAGAAATTAAAAGTAGCTTATGGTACGTCACCAGAGAGTACAGAAATGGATGAGGTTCTAATCGATTTAGACGACATCAATAACTTAAATGACACCTATGCTATTGCAGAGGAAACTTTTAGTGTAGATGATGATGGAGTTTATTATTTTGGATTCCAAGCATATTCAGATGCTGATGAATTCGTTATTCTAGTTGATAATATCTCTATTGACCTGCCATCTTCTTGTCCACGTCCAACCGACATAACTGCAGATGCGATTACCGATACCGATGCTGAGATTTCTTGGACTTCTAATGGAGATGAAGAAGAGTGGGAAGTAATTTGGGGTGAATCTGGATTTGATATAAATACAGAAGGAACTTTAGTTAGCCCAAACCCAACAGATACTGAAGTTGAATTAGACAACTTAGATTCTGCTACCAAATATGATATATACGTAAGAGCTGTATGTGATTCTAATGAAACTAGCTCATGGGAAGGTCCGTATACAATCACTACTCTTGTTGATGGTGGATATTGTATTCCGAACTATTACATTGGATGTTTAGGTAATGACTTTATTCATAAAGTAACTTTAGAAGGAGAAAACGGTACTTTAGAAAACGACTCTACTTGTGATTTTGATGATTTTGATGGATATTCTGATTATTCAGATTTAACACCTGTTGATTTACTTCCAGGAGAAACTTATAATCTTGAAGTAGAATTACAAGTATATACTTCAACTTATCCAAATGCACATTTAAGAGCATGGATTGATTACAACGACGATGGTGTTTTTGATGAAGACGAAGAGATTGCACGTACAGACCAAGGTCTAACAGATGCTCCACAAAGCTTCGAATTCACCGTACCAGAAGATGCTGAAGGAGGAAACCACAGATTGCGTATTAGATTAGTTACTCAAGCAGATAGCGATTTAAACCCTTGTGATGAGTATGACTTTGGAGAAACTGAAGACTATATGATTAACATAGGTTCTCTATCGGTAGAAAATCATGACTTTGAAGGCTTCTCTTATTTCCCTAACCCAGCTAAAAATCAACTTACTTTAAAAGCTAATGAGCAAATTGAAGAAGTGATTTTGTATAACACAATTGGACAAAAGGTTATTAACTTAACTCCAAATACTCAAGAAGAAACGATTAATGTCGAAGGCTTACAAAAGGGAATTTATATGATGAAAGTATCACTTAACGGAACTGAAAAAACGTTTAAAGTAATTAAAGAATAAACTTTAAAACTTATTTAATAAAACAAAAGCCGTTCATTAATTTGAACGGCTTTTGTTATTTCTATTTGAAACTGATTTAGTGTTATTCAACCTCTAAAATTTGAGCTTCCTTTTGTTGAAATAGAAAAGTATCACCTATTGTTTTACCTATTAATTGTTGAGCTAATGGCGTTTGTTCCGACACGCTTATATAGGTTTCCTCATCCACTTTAAACTTTCCAATGCTGATGGCAATAACAAAGTTTCCTACCGAGGTTTTTACAATACTTCCAAATGCGATATTCTTATTCGTCGTATCACGCATACGACTCAAGATTTGTTTTTGTTCTTGCACGTTTGCTAATTGCTTTTGTACTCGCATTACTTCTTGCTGAAGCATTTCTCTAGATGTTTCGTATTTATCTCCCATACTGCTTTTTGTGTCGGTATTGGATGCACGAAGATCTTCAATCATATTTTCAAAGTGAATAATTTTCTCATCTAAGATTTGATGAAGCTTGGTTTTTATTTTTAATCGCATGGAATGAAAATAGGTTTTTTAAACAAGCTAAAGGTACTCCTTTTAAAGGTTGTTATTTATAAAATGATGGCATAGACAATAGAAAAAAACTTTAATAAAATCTACTATTTCTTATAGACTTAGATAAAGAATATTAAGAGTTTAGGGTATCAACTAGACTTAAATTAATTATAATTTACAAATCGCAAGTTTTATCTTTTCTATATTTACGTAAGATTTAGATAGTGTATGAAAAGTGCTATAGAGAGATATAAAAATAGTCGAATCCAAAAGTTCCTTAGAAAACACAAAAAATACATGCCCGTTTTCTTCTTTATGGGTGGATTTATTTTTGATTCCTTTACTCTAGGACGTATCGATAGGGTATACGATTTATCGGTTTTGTGCTCGCATATGACCTTATTGACCATCACTATTTATCTATATAATTTGAAAGACGATGGAAAATGGAAAAACACTATTCTAGAACGTTTTGAGATTTATTTTCCGTTAGTTATTCAATTTTTCTTTGGTGGACTTTCAAGTGCTTTTGTTATCTTTTTCTCAAGAAGTGTTTCTCCCTCAAAGACTTTAATCTTTTTTATACTTCTTGTTGCATTATTATTTGCCAATGAGATCCTCAAAAAAAGAATTTCCAACAAATACCTTCAATTTAGTGTCTATTACTTTATAAGTTTTACTTTTTTCACCTTTATGATTCCGGTCTTCATTAAAAAAATGAACACCCTAATATTTATTTTTTCTGGTTTGGTAAGTTTGGCTATTACTCTTTCTTTAATAACCTTTATCTATAGAAAAAGTCCCCGTACACGTACTGAAATTAAAATTAAAAAGCTAATCGGGATTATTATTGGAATTTATGTTACAGTAAATTTATTTTACTTTACCAATATTATTCCTCCTGTACCATTAGCATTAGATTCTGGTATGGTTGCACATAATGTGGTTAAAGAAAACGGGGATTATTTAGTAACCTATGAACGAGATGAATGGTATATATTTTGGCGTGACCATCGACTTGAATTTCTTCGTAAACCAGGAGAAAGAGTCTTTGTTTTTGCATCTATTTTTGCTCCTACAGAAATTAAAAAATCTGTTTCTCATCGATGGAAATGGTATAATCCAACTACAAAAAATTGGGAAGTTGTAGATAATATTGGCTACGAAATTACCGGAGGTCGTGATGAAGGATATCGCGGATACACGTATAAGGACAATGTTAAACCAGGATTATGGAAAGTAGATGTTATAACAGAAGAAGAACTTATTCTGGGTGTAATTAATTTTGAGGTTATAGAAGATACTAGTAAAGAACGGAATAGATTAGTCGAGAGGAGGTTTTAATATTTTAACCTTATGCTTGCAATAACCCCCTCGCTAGTGCGCGATTGCAATTTCTAATAATACGAATAAAGATAAGACTTTTTCAGAATAGTAGCATGTTACTTCGAAATACGAATATACCATGCGATACAATCGTTCGGGAACGAGGGCAAACAGCACGTCTTCGCTCTCCTTGAGGATTTTATTAAACAAACAAAATTGCAATCTATTTTATAAACAAAAACCACCGAAAATACGGTGGCTGATTAAAACTATAGGCACGGATTACACCCGAGGCGTAGCCGAACTGAACGAAGTTAAATCCGAGCGATCGGTATCTACTTTAGTACGATTTTCCCACAGGGATAATAGCATAATCAAAATCAAATGGATCTTGTGTTATATATAAATATAAGGAATCCTGAATTTTCTGTAACTGCTCATTTTCAAAGTTGCGAGAACAAAGCAAGGCCATTTCGTTCTTACTAAATTTAAAAGTGGCAATGGATCGGATATCACCAAGATTATCGTTATTGTATACCGGTATGCTTATAGAATCGGAAAAAGAGTTCTTCAAATATTGATCTAATATAGATATATATTTATAGTCAAGTGTTTTAAACTCTTTTGAAAAATAACCCATAGTTGACAACGAAGAACTTTGACAATAATCATAAGGGGCTTTATTCAGATTTATTTTTATAGGAATAGTTGTTCTGTCGAAAACATTAGATGATTTAATAACAATGACACTATCCGCTGTCCTTAATTGGAGATGATATTTTTTTTCATTTATATATGCAATATCTTCAAAATTTGAGTCTATAAAATGCTGAAAGTTACCCATCGTTTCTTTTGGATTATCCAGATCAAAACCATAATAGAGTTCATAGCTTGAAATCATATCCTGATAGTCGTTTTCAATAAGTTTATGCTCCATAGTGTTTTTACAGCCAATGTTGAACATTATCAAAGCGAATAAAATTGTTTTATTGACTAATGAACTCAAGGATGAGCATAGTTTATTTAATTTCTGTTCCATATGTAATTGTCTAGAAAATTATAGTCTTGATCACTTAAATTATAAACTTTAATATTATTATTACTCATTCCTCTACTTAAATGAAAAGTATTTCTATATATTTTACTAAACATTGTGGTATAAGTACCGACAGCAGTAGTTTGAGTTATAAAATTCACTTCCCTCGCTGGTGCGCGATTGTATCGCGTACCTTTCATAAAACTTATCTCTCGCTGCCGCGAATCCTTCGTGTGGCATTCAAATTTATATTTTTCAATAAATGAATTCTTTACCCTTCATCCAAAATACTGAAATACAACAACATCATTTAATAATCCCTTTTCTCCTGAATAATCCACAGCACTACTATACATATAATCCTCTGCCCTGAAGACCAAACCAGCTTCCACTGGATTGTTGTGAATATATTTCACCTTCTCCCAAATAATCTTTTTGCTCCACAACTCAATAGGTTTATTATCATGTCTCCAGAACTGATGATTAGCAACATTAGAAGATTTTCCAGCAGCATTTCTAAAATGTTCTAATAAATACTCTCTCCTACTCTCTTCTGGATTTTCTTTAATTTCCTTTACAATAGCTTTGCTAGTAAACCTTTTAAAATCTCCAAGGAGCAAAGCCGGATGCTGAACTTCAACACTTCTGAATATCAAATGAACATGGTTGGTCATTATGCACCACGCAATAATTTCCATTCCCTTATTTAATTGACAATATGAGAGGTTCTCAAGAAGTATATCCTTGTATTCATTTCGAGTAAAAACATCTAGCCATTCCACAACAGCAAAACTTACAAAGTAAAGCCCTTCTGGATTATGAAATTTATAATTCCTGCTCATAGTATTAAAGATAAGATTTTTTTAGAACAGTAGCAGGTTAGTTTGAAATACTGAAATACCACGCGAGAGGACTCGCACGGGAACGGAGAGAATCATCTATAGGAGTTTATTAAGTGATTTTATCACACTAGCATTTTTAGAGAATGCTAGCAGTGGAAATAAGAGTAGGAAAAGAAAAGATAGGTTCAGTTTTTCTATCGTATTTAGAGGTTGATAAAGTAAGTTTTTATTTAAAGCTGTTTTTCTCATTTCTTCCATAAAAATAATACATAAGAACCCCAAAAATATTCGTGAAGAACACAATTAGCAACCATTTAGATTTATCATTGTCAGAGAAATCACTTTTTAAAATATCAATTACTGCTAAAAGCATTGGAATCACAACCAAAATCAATAAACCTATGAGTATTGAAATCTGTCCCGAACTTAATGCTAAAAAATAATTCATATGTATTTATTTTGCTATGCTTTAATTAGCATAACCTCAAGTTACGATAACTTTTTAGAACTCTTAGGGTGATTTGCTAGAAATGTCGAAAATAGATTGATGCAGGATGCATCGCGGATGGAAGATGATTAACTAGCTTTTTTTCTTCTTTACATCTTTATAATAGTTTATAAAAGCAGCAACTACCATTGCGACAAAAAATACGATAGGAACTATCCCATAAATAGAATCTAAGCTTACCGCATTCATAAACCATAAAGCAGTCAAAAACAATACAGCTTTAGATATAGTTTTTATAAGTCTTTCCATATAAAAATTGAAGTCTACTACTTCTACTAATGTTAATTTACAAATATATAACTACCCTCACTCTTGCGCGATTGCATCGTGTATCCTTCACAATGTTTATAGTTTCTAATCATAAGAATAAAGATAAGATATTTTAAGAACAATAATATGCTAGTTTTAAAAACAAAAATACCACACGAGAGGACTAACGCGGGAGAGCGGAGTAAATTATTATCGTATGCGAGAAGACTAGCTCAACAACAGCTAAAACACAATTATTGAAAATAAAAATGTTACAAAATAAAAAAAGCCTCCGATAAAAATCGAAGGCTTTACATTTAAAGGTGGTCCCACCTGGGCTTGAACCAGGGACCCCTTG
>JAJYTI010000212.1 GCA_021793135.1 Bacteroidota bacterium | reverse complement strand
GACACCACCCTTGCCCTTTCTGCGCTGAAATCGGTCAATTACTCAAATCAGACTACGATCAGCAATGCGGTTTTATATCTTGTAACCAACCGGATACAAAACAGGATTTCCAAATGAAGCAAATAGTTAAATTAACCACATCTTCTAACAGGGCAAAGCCCGTGTGGAAAGAGCCGGGAATGCATTATGGCAGACCTCATCCGGCCCTTCTAGACCCAGCTTTGCCGGGTGTCCGAGGGAAAGGAACTCCAGAATCTCATATCCTTATAGGGGAGAGGATTATATGGCAATTGTAATGGGCTCCAGTGGTTTCTTAATTGACCATCCAACTAAAATGGTAACTATAAGAACTATCAATGATGTAATAAGCGCAAGTGGAAAATCAGTTACATTTATTGGTATAGACAATCTATTAGATAATTCAAATCAATGTCAGGTGAAATAAATCATGAATAAATATTTTACACTTGTTTCTTTACTATTTATTCTGTTACCGCCTAATATTTCTAAAGCTGATAAACTTAGCCCCAAGCAGGTAATAGAGAGATATTATGAATTAATTATGAATTCATGCTGGTGCTGCAACGCACGTAAACCAGATGTAGCTTGTCGTGGCAACCCTCTTATGTTGATGTTACATACAAAGAAATTTAATACCAATTTTAGTTTAGATGCATCACTATATCCATCATTACCCCTGAAAATTAGTAATTGCAAAGAAGAGAAAAATAAAGCCTCATGCGATGTCACATATTTTATTATAGGAGAATGGAACTGGTACGATCCATTTTGCGAACAACATAATGTGAAAACCGCTACATTAAATTTATTTAAAGATTCTGGGGTATGGAAAATAAGCAGTAAAGTAGAACCAGGAGAAGGAGAAATTAGCGGCGATGATAGTAATGTAGTGTCGATACCATATATTTTAAAAAGAATTGATGAATATATGAAGTACGATCGTGAACATTTAGAGAACAGCGAGTTACAAAAGAAGGATTTTGAAGAATTATGGGTAAAGCAAGGTATATATAAAAATAAAGAAGAATGGCTTAAACATATGAAAGAAGATCTAATAAAATTCGAAAAAGACAAACAAGCTATTAAAGAAATAGAGAGTAAAGCACTAAAATATGGACTTATAAATGGCGAAGTATTCGTGAAAGACTTGGCATGTCAAAAGCCAAATCCAGAAATAATAAAAGAATTAAAAGGTAACAAGTAGTAGCTGATGCAGTATAGCTTAATTGAAAAAGGGGAATAAAAAATGAGAGACTTGTTAAGGGCATTCATATTACATCTACAATTATCCAAATCTTCGAAACTGTCTTGATGTATTATATTAAAACAGATTCGTTACAATATGAGCGCAGATATTATACGCAAAATGAAGAAAAGAAATTAGCGCATATCTATGCAACATAAATTATTTATAAAGTCTGGCTACCTTCAATTTTTGCAATTAGGGATACTTTTCTTAGTTCCTATGAATATGGTTTTTCTGTTTATCCTTACTAAGGATATTCTCTACCTGAAAAAGCCATTACAAATTAATTTTATAATCTTCATGATTGTATTGCTAATACTGCTTCTGCTTGTAGGGGCACTATGGCGAAAAGCTACATTTTCAAGGAAGGATTTTATTAACCTTGCAACATATAAAAAGATGGAGTTTGACGAAAAGAATAAATTAGGCTTATGGAAAAGTATAGGGCGATATAGTTTTTTATACAGTTATTGGGAGGATATATTTATTGCAGCAAGAATAGTTGCTCCATTGAGTATACCTCTTTTTGAATTTCGTTCGTCTGCTTCAAATAATATGGGATTACAGCAACAATCCGGGCAATATATCCCCTCGAGTTTTGATTTCAGTAAACTTGCATCAGTGTATGAAAATACAGAATTAAGCCGCATAGAAATATTTTCCTTAGTAAGTGGATCATACGACATTGATGTTGTGGTAAACATAGAAAACGGGAAAGTAGAAATTCCCGAAACAGAATGTTTTGAAATAAACAAAGCACTGAAGGAATTCCTTACTAGAGAGCAATATTTTCGTGCTGCGATAAGATTTAATAAATATTATTTATGGATGAGCATTAAAGGACATCCATGGGAAGGCGAGAGATTCAGACAAAAAATCCTCAAAGGGTTCGAGATGTTTCAGGCGATGAACAACGAGTTAAAGAAGAAATATCCAGTAGGAAGCTGGGATAATTGGGATGTAAAATGGGATAAGAAAGGAAATTTCTTTTACTTAGCACCAAAGGAAGGACAGGCATGATTAGAACAAAAAGCTGTTTGCCATTATTTGCTTTGTTCTTTTTGTTACCTGTATCAGCAAATGCCCAGCAAGGGGCTATAAACAATGGTCTTAAGTATCTCCAAGCTTCTCATCTAACAGATGGAAGCTGGTCAAGCAGTGTAGTAACCAATTAGTATGCGACAAATGAAGTTTTTTCAATGTAACAAAGGTATTTTTAAAAGAGCAAAAGAGGAAAAATGGTATTTGTTAGCCATATTTCCTCCATGGTATGTCTATTATTGGATAAGGAGTGAGAGAAAAAACAATACTGAACATTTAAAACCTTCAGATTCATTTTTCATTTTATGGATCTTTTGTCAGTGGTTGCTGATGTTTTTCACTAACAAAGATATATTTATGGGTTTTATAACTGCGAATGCAGCCATATTTAGCTTCTTGGGTGCTGCCTCGTTTTTAATTTTTACTCCAAGAGGATTAGATATATCTACATATCCTTCTGACCTGCAAAAATTCCTTAAAAGCTTACCAATACAAACTTTAGGAATTCTACCTGTTATACTAATTATGAATATATGCTCGTCCTTCATGTATCTAATCGTAGGCAGTATAAAGGTATATTGTAAGATGTTAGGAGAACATTGGAAGGTTGCAGTTTCCGTGGGGAAGGCAATGGAATTAACAATAAGATCATTTTATTGTACAAGTTACCATACAATAATACAATTTGCTTTAATCTTGTTATTATTTGTTTTTGCTATAGTTAATCGGTACAAGACATTTGAATTGTTGCCTGTTCTTGATCTGCGAGAAAAATTAGCTTTATTTTCATCCCACAAAAATAAAATCTTTAAATTTAATATATTGGCTATTTATATAACGCTGATAATATTTTATTTAGGTTTTAATACCTTAGGTTTTGCAGTGAAAAATTGGGGGTCAATTATGTTTAAATTACCAGGTTTTTAATAGAAATATGTCTATGGATTTTACCAATCATATTTAAAGACTAAGCCCACAGAAACCGAGATTACCCACACAACAGTAGCAGTGATAGATACATTGCAGGGGCTAGCCCTGCCCCTACAAGAGGCAATCAATTACATCACAACCACCCAAACTGCTGACGGCTCATGGAACGAGGATGCTGTTTGACAAATTAACGAATAGTAGTATATTTGTAGACAAATAGATATAAGGAGGCGCTATGCAAACAACGACAGTGAGGGTTCGTGAGCAAACACGGGAAAAGCTCAAGAAGATCTCCGGAATAGAAAAAGTGAGTATAACCGATTTGCTCGATAAG
>JAJYTI010000016.1 GCA_021793135.1 Bacteroidota bacterium | reverse complement strand
AAGAATAGGAACTTTATTAAGCTTTATTATGCTATTTGCCATAGTAGCTTGTACTGGAGATCGCGGACCTCAAGGACCTCCAGGAGTAAATATATTAGGCCAAGTATTTGAAACTACCGTAAACTTTACACCAAGCAACGGTTATTCAGTAATTGTTGACATTCCTAACTATATAGAAATATACAGTGACGACCTTATATTGGTCTATTTATTAGATGACGAAACCGATCAAACCAAAGACGTATGGACGCCATTACCACAGACTTATTTTGTTAATGGTGGCGGAACAATGATTTATTCTTTCAATCACACCTATTTTGATGTAAAGTTATTTTTAGATGCTGATTTTCCATTAAATCAACTACCATCAAATTTCACCCATAATCAAACTTTCCGAATTGCAGTTGTTCCTTCAGAATATGCAGATACTAACTTAACCATGGATGAGTTGATGGAGAGTGATATGGTACAATGGTTTGACTAATTAGCAAAAAGAAGATATTTCTTATGAAAAAAGAAAACAAAACATATCGAATACAAAAATCCGAAGAAGAGTGGTTAGAAGAACTTGGTCCAGAACGATATCATGTATTACGAGGCAAAGGGACCGAGCGTCCTTTCACAGGGGAATATAATATGCACTTCGAAAAAGGTGAATATCATTGTGCTGCATGCAATGCAAAGCTTTTTGATAGTAACACCAAATTTGATGCGCATTGCGGTTGGCCTTCTTTTGACAAAGCAATTCCAGGAACCATTGAATACATCCAAGACACGAGTCATGGTATGATTCGAACCGAAGTTTGCTGCGCAGCATGTGGTAGTCATCTAGGACATGTCTTTAATGATGGCCCCACTGAAACTGGAATGCGTTATTGTATAAATTCTTTAGCAATCGATTTTGAAAGCGAATAGGAAGTAAAAGTCATGAGTCTTTTATACTAATAACTTCTATATTCCATATAGATTTTGTAATTTCGTAGCCCTTTGAGACATTAAAAATAAATTAACGTAACTGAAAATGAGTAAATACGACATTATAGTATTAGGAAGTGGCCCAGGAGGTTATGTTGCAGCAATTAGAGCTTCGCAACTTGGGTTTAAAACTGCCATTGTAGAAAAAGAAAGCTTAGGTGGAGTTTGTTTAAACTGGGGATGTATTCCTACAAAAGCTTTACTAAAAAGCGCCGAAGTTTTTAGATATCTTCAAAATGCTGAAGAGTACGGACTTAGCGTAGAAAAAGCGGATAAAGATTTTGATAAGATTATTGCCAGAAGTCGTAACGTAGCAGGTGGAATGAGTAAAGGAATCGATTTCTTAATGAAGAAAAACAAAATCGAAATTATAAAAGGTTACGGAAAATTAAAGCCAGGTAAAAAAATTGATGTTGACGGTAAAGAATATAGTGCCGACCATATCATTATTGCTACTGGAGCCCGTTCTAGAGAACTACCAAACCTTCCACAAGATGGAAAGAAAATAATAGGGTATCGTGAAGCGATGAATCTAAAAGAGCAACCTAAATCTATGATTGTTGTAGGTAGTGGAGCAATTGGAGTAGAATTTGCTGACTTCTATAACGCTATGGGTACAGAAGTAACAATCGTAGAATACCAACCAAGATTAGTACCTGTAGAAGATGAAGATGTTTCAAAACAATTTGAACGTTCTTTCAAAAAGGCTGGTGTAAAAGTAATGACCAACTCTTCTGTTGAAAAAGTTGATACTAGTGGTGATAAAGTAAAAGCTACAGTAAAAACTAAAAAAGGGGAAGAAGTTATTGAAGCCGATATCTTACTTTCTGCAGTAGGAATTACTACCAATACAGAGAACATTGGACTAGAAGATGTAGGTATTATTGTTCAAAACAATAAGATTGAAGTAAACGAATGGTACCAAACTAATATCCCTGGATATTATGCTATTGGTGACGTAGTAGATGGTCCTGCACTTGCACACGTTGCATCTGCAGAAGGTATTTGCTGTGTAGAAAAGATAAAAGGATTAGGTGTAGAACCTATCGATTATGGAAATATTCCTGGATGTACATATGCTACACCAGAAATAGCAAGTGTAGGATATACCGAAAAACAAGCTAAAGAAGCTGGTTACGATATTAAAGTAGGAAAATTCCCATTCTCAGCAAACGGTAAAGCGAGTGCTGCTGGAACTACCGATGGATTTGTAAAAGTAATTTTCGATGCCAAATATGGAGAGTGGCTAGGTTGCCATATGATTGGTGCGGGTGTTACCGACATGATTGCAGAAGCTGTAGTAGCGAGAAAGCTTGAAACTACTGGGTATGAAGTACTAAAAACAGTTCATCCTCACCCAACCATGAGTGAGGTAGTAATGGAAGCTGTAGCTGATGCTTATGGCGAAGTAATTCACATCTAATACTTACATAGATTGCAATAAAATTAAAAGACCAGTGTATTTAACTACCCTGGTCTTTTTTGATTAGACAACCATTTAAAAAAATAATATTTATGTCGATTCACGCTTTATATGCTGTATCTCCTATTGATGGTAGATATGCCTCTCGTACCAAAGATTTGCAAAACTACTTTTCAGAAGCTGCACTTATGCATTATCGAGTTCGTATAGAAATAGAATACTTTATAGCCCTTTGTCAAACCGAAATTAAGCCCTTAAAAAAATTAACCTCAAGTCAGATTTCCGATCTCCGTAATGTTTATAAAAACTTCTCATCGGAAGATACGCTGAAGATAAAAGAAACAGAACGAACAACTAATCATGATGTAAAAGCTGTAGAATATTTTGTAAAAGACAAGCTCCGTGAATTAGGTATGGAGGATAATTTAGAGTTTGTGCATTTTGGATTAACCTCACAAGACATTAATAATACAGCTATTCCTTTAGCGATAAAAGAAGCGATAGAAAACATTTATATTCCCAAGCTTACTGAGCTTGAAAATAAACTAGAATCCTTGTCTGACGAATGGGCAAAGATTCCTATGTTGGCTAGAACTCATGGGCAGCCCGCTACTCCAACAAGATTAGGCAAAGAAGTAGAAGTTTTTTTAGTTCGCATCCGGGAGCAAAAACAAATTTTACTGCAAACCAAATATGCGGCAAAGTTTGGAGGAGCTACAGGCGGTTTTAACGCTCATGTGATTGCTTATTCAAATAAAGATTGGAAAAGTTTTGGGAAACATTTTGTAGAAGATACTTTAGGACTGCATCACTCCTACCCTACAACCCAAATAGAACACTATGATCATCTTGGAGCTTTATTTGATGTTTTAAAACGTATTAATAACATCATTCTAGATTTAGATCGAGATTTCTGGACCTATATTTCTTTAGAATATTTCAAGCAAACCATCAAAGAAGGTGAAGTAGGCTCTAGTGCTATGCCACATAAAGTAAATCCAATCGATTTTGAAAATAGTGAAGGAAATATTGGAATCGCAAATGCTTTATTTGAACATTTTACAAGCAAATTACCAGTAAGTAGATTACAAAGAGACTTATCTGATAGTACCGTGCTTAGAAACTTAGGTGTGCCTATTGGACATAGCATAATAGCTATTTCTTCTACCCTTCGTGGACTGAGCAAGCTCTTATTATCTACCGATACGTTAAATAAAGATTTAGATAACAATTGGGCAGTTGTAGCCGAAGCAATTCAAACTATTTTAAGACGAGAAAGATATCCACAACCGTATGAAGCTCTTAAAGCACTAACACGAACAAATCAGACTATTACGCAAGAAACCATTACAACTTTTATTAATAATCTTGAGGTTAAGGAATCAATTAAAGAAGAGTTACGTAACATAACACCATTTAATTACATAGGACTTTAAAGATTACACATAACATTTATCAAAATTAAAATCAAACTTAATACCTACTTAAATGAGAAAACTACTTTTAGCATTTTGCATGATTAGCTTAATTGCTTGTAACAATAAGCAAAAAGAAAACGATAACAACCTAACAAAAGAGGTCGTATCTAAAGAAGTTATAGAAAAAGGAGAAAGCACAATTACATTAGAATGGACTGCTTTTAAATTAGATGATAAAACACCTGTAAAAGGTACTTTTACAGATTTTGAAGTTGATTTCAATAAAAATGCTAAAACTAAAGAAGAAAGACTTAGTAACTCTAAATTTAAAATCGACAAAGAGGGTGTAAATACCGAAGATCCAGCTCGAGATAATACTATTACTGAATATTTCTTTAAAAACTTAAAAGGTGATATCCATGGAAATATTGGAGAGTTAAAAAATGGGCAAGTTGATATTCTTATAAGTATGAATAACAAATCTGTTACAAAAACTTTTGAATATGCTGTAGATGAGGATATGATTGAATTAAGAGGTTCTATAGATATATTAGACGACTTTATGGCAGACACTGCATTTAAAGCATTACATGATGCATGCTCTATATTACATGAAGGAAAAACATGGACAGATGTACTGATAAGAGTTGTGGTTTCGCTATAAAACTACAACACAAAAAATACAAAAAGCGTCTCTCTAAAAGAGGCGCTTTTTTATATTCTATTCTTACAATTTCTTAAACTATTGTTACACTTTAGATTTCTGCAAATCAATACTGTAAGTTTGATCTTTATAAGTTAATTAATATGGCAAAATCATTTTTATTATTTTCAATTCTTCCTTTATTATTTCTCACTTCTTGTGCACCTAAAAATAGCACTGACATGAACCAAACTATGAATAAGGATATAGAAAAACAAATTATAATTATAGGCCCCGAAACTGTTACTTGCGATGCAGGAGTTATGAAAAAACAATGCTTACAAGTAAAATGGAAAGAAGATCAGGAAGATTGGGAATTATTCTATAACAACATTATAGGCTTTGAATACGAAACAGGATATATCTATAAACTACTAGTAGAAGTTAAGCAAATAAAGAATCCTCCAGCCGATGCTTCTTCTTTAGCCTATAGATTGATTAAAGAGCTAGATAAAAAAGAATTACAAAGTGACAATCTTACCAAAGAAGAGGTAATTCTAATTTTAGAAGATAAAAACCTAATTTTAAAACCTAAAGGACTTTCTGAAAAAGAAATAAAAGAAACACCTTCCTATCAACCCAAAGCAGAATTTCTAGTACAAGAAAATATATGGAAAATAACAAGTTCTACCTACGAAAAGGTTACTTACGAAGATAATTGCAAGAATACTAACGGTTGTACCCCAGAAATCAAAAGGACTGTTTATGTGGATGCTAAAACCGGAGAAATTATAGAAGAAAATGAAGAACGATTTCTTCATCCTAACTACGAATAATTAATACAAAAGCAGTCTCCTAACTAGAAGACTGCTTTTGTATTAATAAATTTTAAAACTTCTACCAACGTATTATAGCACTTCCCCAAGTAAATCCACTACCAAAAGCAGCTAACACTAATAAATCGCCACGTTGTAACTTATCTTCTTCTACTGCTTCGGCAAGTGCAATAGGAATCGAAGCTGCAGTAGTATTTCCATACTTTTGAATATTATTAAACACCTGATTTTCTGATAGGCTAAACCTTTTTTGGATAAACTGTGAAATCCGTAAATTAGCTTGATGGGGAATTAATAAATCGATATCGGACACTGATAAACCATTAGCTTCTAGACCTTCATTTATTACTTCTGAAAATCGCGTAACTGCATGTTTAAATACATATTGTCCATTCATATGAGGATGATAAGGCAGGTATTCTGTCTCAGGGTTTATCTGCATTAGCTCTGGCACCCATACCTGAGTACTGGGACCTTCAAGCATAAGTTCTTTTTTATGTTTACCTTCACTATGAAGATGGGTAGAAAGTATGCTACTAGAATCTCCTTCTTCTGCTCTAGACATAACAATGGCTCCAGCTCCATCACCAAAAATTACTGACACTCCTCGTCCTCGTGTAGTCATATCCAGTCCTCCACTATGGTTCTCACTTCCTATTACCAAAACATTCTTATACATTCCTGTTTTGATAAATTGATCGGCAACAGACAGTCCATATACAAATCCACTACATTGATTTCTAATATCCAATGCTGGAATAGTACGTTTGGTTAACATTTCTTGCACCTCAACACCACCACCTGGAAAATAGAGTGTTGGACTCAATGTTGCAAAAACAATTAAATCAATTTCATCGGCATCCATTCCAGCTTTCTCCAATGCGTTTTTAGCAGCTTTTACTCCCATGACAGATGTAGTATTGCCATCGCCTGGTTTTATATGTCGGCGTTCTTGAATTCCAGTTCGCTCAATAATCCAAGCATCACTAGTATCCATTAGTTTTTCTAAATCTTTATTAGTTACTACATTTTCAGGTACATAATATCCAACACTAACTATTTTAGATGCATACATAGACTTCTATTTTTATATCACTAATATTTTACACTCCAATGACTAACAGTATTTTATTATAAGTCAACCTCTGTACTTGCTGTCATTTTGCAAAAGAACATTCGTTCATTAACAAAACAAAGTACAAAAAACTTCTTATATTGCTGTTATAAATTCCCTTTATTTATGATGAAACATATATTTAAAAGTATTATAGTACTTTTTTGCAGTATCACAGTTTATGCTCAAGAAGCCACAGACTATCAAAAACCTCCTAAGGAGATTGAAGAGTTAATCGATGTACCTCTACCACCTGCGGTTGGTCTAGACAAGCAAAGCGAAACCATCCTTTTTTATTATCGAGATAGATACCAATCTATTGAACAACTCTCTCAAGCAGAAATGCGATTAGGTGGTCTTCGAATCAATCCAGTAACCAATATTGGTAGTCGAACTGTATTTTACAACAATCTAGAGTTAGGATCTACTAAAAATAAGAAACGAAAAAAAATAGTTGGTTTACCAAATAACCCACAACTTACTAATTTTCAATTCTCACCAGATGATAAATACATCTCGTTTACCAATACTACCACAAAAGGTGTAGAACTATGGTTGATAGATGTTAAAAAAGCAAAGGCTAGTAAACTAACCGATGCTATTATCAATGCCAATTTAGGACAAAGTGTAATTTGGTCTCGTGATAGTAAATCTATTCTATTAAAAACATTACCTAAAGACAGACCAGAATTAATAGATGTAAGTAAACAAGTTCCTACTGGTCCTATTGTTTCGGAAAGTGATGGGGAGAAGGCACAAAATCGAACCTACCAAGATTTATTAAAGACTCCAAATGACGAACAGAATTTTTCGATTTTAGCACATTCCGAAATCAAGAAAATATCTTTAGACGGTCATATCGAAGATTTCTTGCCAAATGCAATGTATAAAAGCCTTCGTTTCTCACCAGATGGTGACTACTTATTGGTTAGTACTATTAAAAAACCATTTTCTTATCTAGTTCCTTACCAACGATTCCCTACCACAGAAGCAGTATATACAGCAGACGGACAAGAAGTAACAATTGTAAATGAAATTCCACTTACCGAAGTGCTTCCACAAGGATTTATGGCTACTCGAGATGGCAAAAGAAATCTAAGTTGGCGAAGTGATAAACCTGCTACACTTTATTGGGTAGAAGCATTAGACCATGGAGATCCAGAGATTGACGTACCATATAGAGATGCGATTTATGAATTAAGCGCTCCTTTTAATGGAAACAAAAATTTATTAGTTAAAACAAAAAATCGTTACGCTGGAGTTATATGGGGAGATGATACATATGCAGTCGCATTCGATCGTTGGTTCTCTGATAGAAATACAAAAACATATGTGTTTAATCCTTCTAGCAATCAACAAGAACCTTATATAATTTCAGACAGAAACTATCAAGATAATTATACCGATCCTGGAAATTTTGTTACCAAAGAAAATGAGTTTGGTTTACATGTTTTAAATTTAGAAAATTCTTCTGCTTTTCTAATAGGCGATGGCTATACTCCAAAAGGACAATTTCCTTTTATTGATCAAATAGATTTGACCAATGGAAAAACCAATCGACTTTACGAATCAGAATACACTGATAAAGTAGAAGGAATTCTACGAGCTATAGATTTGCAAAAAGGAACTGTGTTGGTAAGAATCGAATCAAAAAATGAATTCCCAAATTATTATATCCGAAATATAAAACGTAAAAATGATTTAAAGCAAATAACCGACTTCACCAATCCATATCAGAGTTTAGAAGCGGTTCATAAAGAAGTTATTACTTATACTCGTGAAGACGGTTTAGAACTTAGTGGTACATTGTATTTACCTGCTAATTACGATAAAAAAGAAAAGTTGCCAATGATTCTTTGGGCCTACCCTAGAGAGTATAAAGACCGAAGCACTGCATCGCAAAGCACCTCCAACTCCAATAGATTTGTAGCTCCAAACTATGGTTCACCTATATTCTGGGTAACACAAGGCTATGCAGTATTGGATCAAGCAGCTTTCCCTATTGTTGGAGAAAAAGATGAAGAACCTAACGATACATTCCAAAAGCAACTAGTAGCGAATGCTAAGGCAGCAATAGATGCATTAGATAATTTAGGATATATAGACAGAAACCGTGTTGGAGTTGGTGGACACTCTTATGGTGCATTCATGGTGGCCAATCTTTTAAGTCACTCTGATTTATTTGCCGCTGGAATTGCAAGAAGCGGTGCATATAATCGCACATTAACTCCTTTTGGATTCCAAAGTGAAGAGCGTAATTATTGGGAAGCTCCTCAATTATATTACGATATGTCACCATTTATGCATGCAGAAAAAGTAAAAACACCTATTCTATTAATTCATGGTGCAGACGATAATAACTCGGGGACCTACCCAATGCAAAGTGAACGTTACTTTAATGCTCTTAAAGGACTTGGAGCTACATCTAGATTGGTGATGCTTCCCAAAGAAAGTCATGGTTATGCTGCAAAAGAAAGTATTTTACATATGCTATGGGAACAACATGAATGGTTAGAGAAATATGTGAAAAATAAAAAATAATCAATATTTATTTTTTCTAGAAAAAAGTCAGGATGTATGCATCCTGACTTTTTTTATACTTTAAACCGAAATTGGACTGACACCCTGACAGCATTGAAGGTTTGGTATTGGTTTTGTTTCATTAGAAGTGAAATCAACAAAACGAAATTAATATTATTAAGATATGAGCAAAGGGACTATTAATGTATCGGTAGAGAACATCTTTCCACTAATTAAGAAGTTTTTATACAGCGATCACGAAATCTTCTTACGTGAGTTAATTTCCAACGCAACAGATGCGACTCTTAAACTAAAACACTTGACCAATATTGGTGAAGCTAAAGTAGAGTATGGAAATCCTATCATCGAAATCAAAGTAGATAAAGAAAATAAAACCTTACATATTATAGATCAAGGTCTAGGTATGACTAAGGACGAAGTAAATAAATACATAAACGATATTGCTTTCTCTGGAGCAGAAGAGTTTATTGAAAAGTACAAAGATAAAAACAGTGAAGATGCAGGTATAATCGGACACTTTGGACTTGGATTCTACTCTGCATTTATGGTTGCAGACAAAGTAGAAATTATATCCAAAAGTTATTTAGACGAACCAGCTGCACACTGGACTTGTGATGGTTCTCCAGAATACACATTAACTGAGGATAATAAAACCGAACGAGGTACCGAAATAATTCTTCATATTGCCGAAGATTCTTTAGAATTTTTAGAAGAAGGTAGAATACAAGAGTTGCTAACTAAGTACAACAAATTTATGCCAGTGCCGATTAAATTTGGTACTCGTACAGAAACTTTACCTAAACCAGAAGATGCAAAGGAAGACGATCCAGCTCCTACAAAAGAAGTAGATAATATTATCAACAATCCAAATCCAGCGTGGACAAAACAACCATCGGAATTGGAAGATGAAGATTACAAGAACTTCTATCGTGAGTTGTATCCTATGCAATTCGAAGAACCATTATTCCACATTCACTTAAATGTGGACTATCCGTTTAATCTTACGGGAATATTATATTTCCCTAAGCTTACAAACGACATGACTATTCAGAAGGATCGTATTCAACTATATCAAAACCAAGTATTTGTAACTGATAATGTAGAAGGAATTGTTCCAGAATTCTTAACCTTATTACGAGGAGTAATCGACTCCCCAGATATCCCACTGAACGTTTCTAGAAGTTACTTACAGGCCGATGGTGCGGTAAAGAAAATATCTAACTATATAACTCGTAAAGTAGCTGATCAATTAAAGTCTATGTTTAATAACAGCCGAGAAGACTTTGAGGCAAAATGGAACGATATTAAAGTAGTTATAGAATATGGAATGCTTACTGAAGATAAATTCTTTGAAAGAGTAAAAGACTTTGCGTTATTCCCTACTATCGATGAAACTTTCTATACACTTGAAGAACTCAAAGAAAAAACTAAAGATGCACAAACCGATAAAGATGGAAATCTAATCTTGCTTTATGCTTCTAACAAAGTTGATCAACATAGCTATATTGCCGAAGCAAAAGAAATGGGATATGAAGTACTCCTATTAGACTCTCCTATCGTATCGCATCTAATGCAAAAGCTAGAAGGCAGCAATGAGAAATTACAGTTTGTAAGAGTTGATTCTGACAGTATTGATAACCTAATCAAAAAGGACGATACTTCCATTTCTAAACTTAGCGACGAAGAAAAAGAAAGCTTAAATAAGACTTTAACAGATACTATCGAAGACAAAAAGTTTAGTATTCAATTAGAGAATAGAGATAGTAATGCTAGCCCATTTATTATTACAGAACCTGAGTTTATGCGTAGAATGAAAGAAATGCAACAAACTGGTGGTGGTATGTTTGGTATGGGTAATATGCCTGAGATGTATAATTTAGTAGTAAATACAAACCACGAATTGATAGGAGAAATCCTTAATGCAAAAGGCGATGAGCAAAAACGTTTGATTAATCAAGCAGTAGATTTAGCTAAATTAAGTCGTAACTTATTAAAAGGAGAAGAGCTTACTGCATTTATAAAACGTAGCTACGAGATTTTAAAATAACCTAAATTTTAGACCAATTAAAAATGCCTTCTTTACACTGTAAAGAAGGCATTTTTAATTTAATAAGTAGATAATTTATCTTATCTATTTATTCAAAAATCTCATTTAATAAAGTAGCTAAACGTAGGCCACCTTTTTGAATTTGGGAACGTAATGTATCCATATAACGATACATATATTCATAACCTAATTTTTCTCCTATATCAGTATTTTCATAGATATCTTCCATCAATTCACGGCTATCATACAACCAATCCATATGATCTCCATTTACAATAGCTTCTTTCTCTTCTTCAGATAAACGCTTAGTATTTGCAGCCAACTCTGTATAACTCATCCCAAAGCTATTTAACATTTCACTATCCCAAACTCTATGTAAATTCGTTCCTTTATTAAACCATCGTACCTGAAAGTCATTACCTCCCTTGTCGTCTTCTATACCTACGTGTAGCGGTTGGTGTAAATCTCCAATAAAGTGAACTAACATCTTCAGATAAAACACCTTATCTTCCTTACTAGAATTAGGGTTTTTTAAAACTTCTACCGCAGTATTTATTCCATATACAATATCTCCATTATCATTTTTAGGATGCTCATCGTAAGTTTTTCCAAAAGGAATATTTACATAATGCCATGGGCTAAATTTCCAATATTCTCTATCACTTTTTATATCATCACCATAAGTAGAGATTAAAGCCAATGAATCTCCATCCAATATTTCATCTATTTTTTCTTTCGCTTTCTCGGTAAGGTTTTGTTGTGCTACTTCGCCAACGGCTCTATGTCCGGTTGGTCCCCATGCAAAAACCGATAAAATGGAACATAAAAATGTTGCCATTACTAAAAACACATTTCTCATAATATTCAAATATTTTTCAGCAAATATACTACTTTACAAATGCTAGCCGTTTTTCAAACTCTGCTTTTTATACATTTTTATAGGATAGCCCATAGGCGCCACTCTAATAATGCTATAATTAGACACATAAGGTCAAGCTTATTCTAAAAACAGACTTATATTTGTCCCTGATTATTTTTTACCTCTATGCTTACTTAGCATATCTAACAAATATATACCTATGATTCAAAGATTTTTTCTATTTGCTCTAAGCTCTTTGTTTATATTAAGTAGTTGTAATAGCAAAAAAGACGAAAACACTATGATTTTAAATGGTCATATCAATGGCTTAAAGAAAGGAACAGTTTTACTAGAACGATATATAGATACAGGATATGTAGCCATAGATTCGGTAAGAATATATGGTGACTCTAATTTTGAGTTACAACAAACAATAGAAAGCCCAGAGATTTTACATTTATACCTTCGATTGGAAAATGGCACATTATTAGACGATAGGGTGTCTTTCTTTGCTGAACCTGGCGAAATAAGCTTATATACTAAGTTAGAAGACTTTTCCAACCCAAACATAGAAGGTTCTAAAAATCATGATTTATTAATGACATATTCTAAAATAGCAGAGCGTTATAAAGGTCGTAATTTAGACTTAATTGCGGAGGGAATCAACGCTTTGAGAGATGGAAATGATTCTTTAGCTGCAGCTATTGAAAATAAAAAGAAAACATTAACAAGTAATTCTTATTTAGCTACTGTTAATTTTGCACTTCAAAATTCCGACTACGAAGTAGCACCTTTTATTATGATGTATATAACGCCAGATATTAATGTTCGCTATCTAGACACAGTGTATAATAATTTATCAGATAAGGCAAAAAATAGTATTTATGGACAGCAATTAGAAACTAGAATTGCAGAAATAAAAGAAGAGAATTAAATCTATAAGTCTCTTATAAAATGAAAAGGCGTATGATTTAAAATCATACGCCTTTTTTAATGTTCAAAAGAGTAATAAATTCTTACTTCCAAGAATTTATAGTTTCAACAAAAGAATGTGCTTTATTTTCAAATTCTTTTTTTACTTCGTTTATATGTGCTTTACGATTTTCTACTTTTTTATCATTGATTTTTGCTAGCAAATCATCGTAAACTTCAAAAACCTCATCACTGAAAGCATTTACTTGCTCTTGTGTTACAGTTTCTAATATTTCAAGGTTTACTTCGGCTGCATCTATGATGTCGCCAAGCACATAATTAATTTCCTTTTTCAGGTTTTTTATACTTGCCATAATTCAATATTTGTGAAGGTAAATTTACACTTGTTTCGGAATATAAACCTCTAATAAACCAAATTTTTCTCCTTTTAATTCTATCTGATTACAATTTGCTGGAATCATTACAGACTCACCTTGATATAAATTTTCTGTTTTTCCATTTACATCTATAGTACCTTTGCCTTCTACACACATATATACCACAAAGGAATCTATCTGCGATAAATCTCGTTGGTAAGAGTTGGTTACTAAAACTTTATTACTGATAAAATATGGTGTTTTACATAAATTCGCAACATCATTCTGTTTATTTTCATAAGTAAGCTTTGCTTCTTTATGTTCAAAATCTATTGCATCCAAAGCAAGTTCGGTGTGCAATTCTCTGGGCTCACCCGAAACCCCCAATCTATCCCAATCATATATTCGGTATGTGATATCAGAAGCCTGTTGCACCTCTGCCAAAAATACTCCTTTACAAATTGCATGTACTAATCCAGAATTAACTAAATAGGCTTCACCACTTTTTACTGGTGTAAACTGTAAGATATCTGCTATACGTTTTTGTTCAAGGTAGGTTTTATATTTTTCTTCATCTATGGGTTGATTAAACCCTAGAATCAATTCAGCATCTTTATCCGCATCTATAATATACCACATTTCTGTTTTACCAAAAGATTCATGTCTTTCTTTTGCTAATTTATCATTGGGGTGTAATTGTACAGAAAGGTCTTTTTCAGCATCTATAAACTTAAACAATAAAGGAAATGTATTTCCAAATTGCTGATATACATGAGTACCTACTAATTCTTGTTTATACTCCAACACCAAATCGGTTAATCGTTTTCCTTCTAGCACACCATTGGTTACTACAGATACATCTTCCTCTAAGCCACTAATTTCCCAACTCTCGCCTATTGGGCCCTTCATGTTTCTATCTTCGGGTGTGTATTTTGTGCCTCCCCATACTCTTTGCTTAAGAATAGGAGCAAAACGTAGAGGATATTTTATGTTATCTGTTTTTGTTACGTTCTTCATACAACTTTTATGACTTGTTTATACAAGTACTATATTATTTACCGTCGTAAATAACATAGTTTCGTGGTGTTTCATATAGTTTTACACTAATACCATACTTTTCATCGATACGCCTTCTAAGTCTATTCCAAATTACCATAGCGATATTTTCCATAGTTGGATTTAACTCTTTAAAATCTGGAACTTCTATATTAAGATTTTTATGATCGAAGGAATCTTCCACCTCTTCTTTTATTAGATCTCGTAATAGATTCATGTCAATTACAAAACCTGTATTTTTATCTATCTCGCCAGTTACACCAACTTCCAACTCATAATTGTGACCATGATAATTTGGATTACTACACTTACCAAAAAAAGCATAATTCTCTTCATCGGACCAATCTTTCCTATACAATCGGTGAGCAGCATTAAAATGAGCTTTTCTATAAACTGTTAAACTCATAGTTTTATTGCATCTAAATGTTCTGTCATTATAATTTTAAACCAAGCAGTATATTTTTCAGGATTTAATTCTATATCTACAAGGATATCTGGAATATGCATCCATTTAAAATCGGTAACTTCGTCTGGATTTACTTTAGGGTCTTGATTATAACGGCCTATCATTATATGGTCGAATTCATGTTCTGTAAGACCATTATCAAAACTTGCCTTATAAATAAATGATTTGCGATACATTAAATCGGTTACAAAGCCCATCTCCTCTTCTAGCCTTCTTCTCCCAGCATCTATAGAAGTTTCCCCATCACGCTGATGGCTGCAACAAGTGTTGGCCCATTGTCCTGGCGTGTGGTATTTATGTAAAGCACGTTGTTGCAAAAGCAATTGTCCTTTGTCATTATATACAAATACAGAAAAAGCTCTATGTAGAACTCCTTTCTCGTGTGCTTCTAACTTTGGCATTAAACCTATTTTCTCGTCCTTATCATTCACAAGAACCACTAATTCTTCTTTCATTGCTTGATTTTAAAACAAACACAAATTTACATAATTCGATTGGCAATTGGGAATAAATAGAAAACAGATGTTATTTCTACTACCAAAACAAGTGCTCGAGCGAATAAATAATCGAAAACTATTATGTATAGTAATCAAAAGAGTTACGTAATAAAACTATATGAATTATAATTTTAATTCAAAGAAAATTCAATAAAAATAGGGAGATGATCTGAAATTCCTCTAGCACGATCTAGATTATAGCAAGATTGCACAAAGTCTATACTATTGGATTGATGTAAATTTATTTTAGGAGTATAGTATATATTATCTATCGGATGATTTAAATACATACTCGAATTACATTTTTGTTTTAAAGTAGTCTTTTTATTCTTTAAAGCACTAGCAAATCCTTTTTCATAGAACGCATTCCACACTTTGTCTGTTTCGGGTGTATTAAAATCGCCCGCAATTAAAAAATAAGACGTATCCCAACGCTCTGGATAATCTAATAAGTAAATAATTTCTTCTTGAGGTTTATCTGTATATTTTCGTGAATGATAATTCGCTATATAAAATGTTTTATTCTGCTTTTTAGATTTAAATTTCGCAATAAATGGTTCGCGAAAGAATAAATCTTCTCGTTCGCTATCAAGAAAAGCTCGATGTTGTATAGTTACTTTAGAGGTCTTCCATAAAAAAGCATACCTCTCACTTATATATACAGATGGACTAATAGTAGGGTCACTCACTTGATAATCCCAGTTTGCACCTGTTCTATTTAGTTCATCTGCCAATTTTGCTACCGCTTGCGCCCCTGCTGGATCTTTGGCTACAACCTCTTGAATTGCTACTATATCAAAATGTCTTAGTATTTGTGCCATTTGCCATATTTCTTCATCGGTTTTGCTACGTCCTAGATGCTGTATATTCCATGAAACCAACGTAAGGTTTTTAAACTTAGGAATAGAATCTATGGTCATAGGCTCTAAGACCACTTCTTCTTTTTGTTCTAAGATTATTTCTAACTCTCGTAATACTTCCTCAGTTTTTGTAATAACCTTTCCTATCTCAGGTATTTTACCGACGCAACTGGTTAATATCACTAATAGTGAGACTATAAAAAGAAATTTCTTGAGAACTAATTTCATGTGTTTAAATGTCTTAGTTTTTTGACTATATATAGAAGATATAGAGTTAGCAATATTTTTTAGAGCAGCGAATCTAAGTAAAATATATTTGAGATTCTACATCCATATACTAAATACAAAAGGCTTCAAGTTAACTTGAAGCCTTTTGTATTTAGTGTAATATTCTATTTATATTAAAATCCAAATGTATATTCTTTATCCCAGAACAGTAAAGTTTCTGGAACATCTCCACCAATTGCATTTGCTGCCTCTCCATAGTTAGATCCGTTTAGGTTTTGCTCAGAAACCGGATAGGTATAACGTACGGGGAATCCACTCTTCTTTCGAGCTGGCTCAACCAATATAGGGAAGTCCAGTCTACGAACCGATAAGTATGGAGCAAAACTACGATTGTATAATGCAATCCAGGCTTGAGTACCAATTACTTCTTTCCAAGGTTCAGATGCCAAACTACTAGCCAAAGCGGTATCATAATCTACTTCGGGCTTTGCTAAATAATCATTTACACCTGGAGTACCCCACATTTCAAAAGATGCTTTTATACCATCTTCATAATGCTCTTGAGGTGTTCCCACTCCATAATTTCTTGCTGCAGCCTCCGCTAACCAGAATTTTAATTCTATATAAGATAAAATTGTTCCTGGTAATGTAGGGTCTACCATTGTACGATTAGCATGAGTAAAGTCGGCATAACGTGACTGTTCTCCTATTACTGCTCCCTCATAAACCGCAAAGAACACTTCATCACCTTCTTCAGGTTCATGATTCAAATGTTCGATATCAATAGAATTAGAGCCTACAGCACTTATTGTTCCTAATAATGTAGGTCTTTCTGAATCTCCAGATTCCACATACACATTATTTCCAACTATCGGATTATTAGAAACATCACTTGTAAAAGTAATAGTTGCTTCATCATCTGTAGCCGTTACACTTGCCACTTCTCCAATACTTTCATTAAGGTTTGGATCAAAATAGTAACCTCTACGAGGATCTTCTAAATCATTCATCATATCGATAATCGTTTTAGCAGCTACGTAATCATTTCTACCACTTAGCACCAAGTTATCGTTTAACGGGTTATTATTCGGTGCAGAAGCTTCGTAGCGATATATTGCATCGTCTTCATTGCTTTCAAAAACCCCTGCCGCATAAGCATCTTCTACAATTTGTTGTGATAAACCAGCTTCGTCATCTGCTAATACCATACCCATTTTTAATTTTAAAGTATTTGCAAACTTTCGCCAATGATCCATATCTCCAGCATAAATCATATCGTCTGAAGCCTCAAAACCTCTTTCCGAATTTATCGAAGATACAGCTGCGTCTAATCTTTCAATTAACTCTAAATATACTGTCTTAGCATCGTCGTAAACAGGTAAAGTATTGTTAATATCTAATGCCTCTGTATAAGGTATATTACCATAAGTTTCTATTAAGTTACCGTAAGCAAATACGGTAAGCATTTCGATAACTGCGAGTTTATTAGTTTTTGCAGCATTTGTAACATCATTTTCTGTTTCTTCAATGATTCTAGCCGCTTCTTTTAAGTTATTTAAAACATCTTTATACAGAATTTGCCAATGAGAGTCTGGTATAGAACGTGTTACCTGATCATAATTACTCTCATCTGGATAAGTCGTTTCTTGCCAATGCTGAACCCAAAGTCTATTGTTATTTAAGTTTACATTAGGGGTAGTCAATTGATCTACAAGTCGCTTTTGTGCCGCTACAAATAATGTTTCACCATCTACTGTTGCGGGGTCCTTTGTATTTTCATTCAAGTCTTCGAGATCCGATGAACACGAAAATGCAAAGACTGCTGCTGTTAATATTAATATCAGTTTTCTCATTTTTATTGTATTAAAATTGTGCTGTAATATTAAATCCGTACTCTCTGGTAGTTGGAATAGCTCCAGTTAAGTAACCTTGTAAGTTTCCTGAACTAAGTCCAGCTTCTGGGTCAGCGTAAGGTACATTTTTATGAATTATCCATAAGTTAGAACCAGTAAGTGAAAATTGAACTCCTTTAAAGAAACCATCTCCTAAAACTTTAGATGGTAAACTATAAGTTATATTCATCTGGCGTAGTTTTACATAACTAGCATCGTATACGAATTCTGAGTCAGGCAATGCATAATATCCAAATGCACCAAACTCTGATGCGTCTATACGTATATCATTTTGTGAGCCATCCGGCAACACTCCTTCATTAATAAATCCACCGCCATCGGCAAGATCATTTCTAACAGGGTTTCCTAAGTCATTAATAAATGCAGAATTAGGATAAAGTCCTGTTGCTTCTCCATAATACTGGTCTAATGAAAAAACGCTTCCTCCTTTTTGAATATCAATCAAGAAACCTAAAGTAAAATCTTTATAGCTAAAAGAGTTTGAAATACCCATTAACCATTTTGGATTTGTATCTCCAATTACATTATTAGAAGTTGGAGTTTGCATATAATATCCAGAATCTGGGTCTACTAATTTATTTCCATTATCGTCATAAACATAATCGGTTCCATAAATTACACCATATGGCTGTCCTTTTGTAGCTTGAATACTTACTCCTCCTTGGAAACTACCTAGCTGAATGGTTTCTGTTCCTTCTGGAAGCTCTACTACTTCGTTAGTAGATTTAGTATAATTAACATTCATATTCCATGTGAAATCTTCCATTTGAACTGGTGTTAGGTTTAAACCAATTTCAAAACCTTTATTCTCTATTTCTCCTGCATTTAAAAGCTTAGAAACATAACCTGTAGCTGTAGAGATAGGTACATTAATAATTTGGTTTATAGAATTAGCTTTATAATATGCAATATCAAAACCTAATCGATTATTTAAGAATTGCATTTCTAATCCTGCCTCAAAACTTTTTGTTCGTTCAGGTTTTAAATCTTTGTTATTATATGCGGAAGGTAATGAAGTTCCTATATCATTATTAATAACATAACTATTTATCAATCTATCAAATGGTGCTGCGTTACCTACCTCGGCATAGTTTAGTCGAAGTTTACCAAAGTTTATCGCATCTACTTCTAATAATCTACTGAATACAAAACTAGTAGATACAGATGGGTAATAGAAAGTACTATGATCTTTTGGTAGTGTTGAAGCATGATCTCTTCTTAAAGAAGCTTCTAAATAAACGGTATTATCTAAACCAAATGAAGCCGAACCAAATATTCCATCTACTCCAACTTTCTCAGCTACTTCGTATGGTCTTGGCGAGTTATCTCTTCCGTTTTGTAAAGAATATAAATCCGGCACTAATAATCCACCTGCTGTAGAAGCAAAAATAGAGTTAAACTCGTTTCTACGGATGTTTGTTCCTAAAAGCCCATTAAAACTAATACGATCACTAATATCTGTATCAAAATTAAACATCAAG
>JAJYTI010000015.1 GCA_021793135.1 Bacteroidota bacterium | reverse complement strand
TCTCTATTTTTTCATCTTGAAAATGAAAGTGATTGATTTCTTCAAAATCATGATCTTCTGTTGCCATCCAAAAAACAGGAACAAATTGCCATTCCTCTTGCGTGCTATTTAGCTCCTTAGCTGCCCGAATAACATCTAATATTTTATAGAAAAAATATAAAGGACCAGTAAATAGATTTAATTGATGACCTGTAGTAATCGTAAGTGTGTTAGACTTACCAAGGGCATGGATATTTGCTTTGGTAGAAGAAGACAAAGAAAGATGAGAATTTTGCAACAAAAGTTCTTTTACCAGTATTTCGCGTTTTTCTTGACAAAACCACTGACTTTTTTCTTTTGCCAATTCTAATAACGATTCCTTGGTCGGAAATTTATTGTAAAATGGTTTTAATTCTTTTTTTTCAGCGAGATAATCGCACATTATTTTAGAAAAATAACCAGTACTACAATAAGGAATCGATTTGTTCTTCATATCTATAAAATATTGATGCAAAAATAAGGACTTAAGTCAAGTATAGAAACAATTAAGCTTTAAACTTAACCAAAACTAAAATATACATTAAATAGAAGATATTATCCAGTATTTTATAATGGTTTTAACCATCAAACCATTATAATTATAAAGCCTCCTAATTATAATTAAGAGGCTTTATAATTAATGCTAATCTTTGATTCTTATTTACTTAGATACATACGACGTCTATTGTGTAATTTATAGAAGCGGTCGTCTTTTAGGTTTTCAATAAACAGGATGCTTTCTCCTGTACTCTTCATCTCTGGTCCAAGTTGCTTATTTACATCTGGGAACTTATCAAAACTAAACACCGGTTGCTTTATTGCAAATCCTTCTAATTGTGGATTAAACTTAAAATCTTTAAGTTTTTTAGTTCCTAGCATCACCTTAGTAGCATAATTTACATAAGGTTCTCCATATGCTTTAGAGATAAATGGAACTGTACGTGAAGCTCTTGGATTGGCTTCTATAATGTACACGATATCATCTTTTATTGCAAACTGTATATTAATCAACCCTACAGTATCTAGTGCTAAAGCAATTTTTCGAGTGTGGTCTTTTATTTGTTGTAATGCGAACTCCCCTAAATTGAAAGGAGGAAGCATTGCGTTTGAGTCTCCTGAGTGTACACCACACGGCTCAATATGCTCCATAATCCCTAAGATATATACATCTTCACCATCACAAATTGCATCGGCCTCAGCTTCAATTGCACCATCTAAATAGTGATCTAGAAGTAGCTTGTTATTTGGAATTTTCTGAAGTAAATCTACTACGTGCTTTTCCAAATCTTGTTTGTTAATCACAATCTTCATTCCTTGTCCACCTAATACATACGATGGTCGAACAAGAAGTGGAAATCCTAGCTCATCTGAAAGCTCTAATGCTTGTGATGCTGTTTCTGCTGTTCCAAATCTTGGATATGGAATATCATTCTCTTTAAGTAAAGTAGAGAAGCTTCCTCTATCTTCTGCTAAGTCTAAAGCTCTATAGCTTGTTCCTATAATCTTTACACCATAACGATCTAATTTTTCAGCCAGCTTTAAAGCGGTTTGTCCACCTAATTGTACAATAACCCCTTCTGGTTTTTCATGCTGAATAATATCGTAAATGTATTCCCAGAACACAGGTTCAAAATATAGTTTGTTTGCTGTATCAAAATCAGTAGAAACAGTTTCAGGATTACAGTTAATCATGATAGTTTCGTAACCCTCTTCTTCTGCAGCCAAAACACCGTGAACACAACAGTAATCAAATTCAATTCCTTGTCCGATTCTATTTGGCCCAGATCCCAATACGATAATTTTCTTCTTATCGGTTGGTACACTCTGATTAAGTGCAGCAAGTTGTTCTTTAGTTGTTACAGCGCTATCCCCAAAAGAAGAGTAATAATAAGGAGAGAAAAAGTCGAAGGCTTCTTGACAAGTATCTACTTTCATAAAGGCTCTATGCAAACCTAACTCTTCACGTTTATTATACACTTCGCTTTCTAAGCATCCAAGAATATGTGCGATTTGTCTATCTCCAAATCCTTTTTGTTTAGCTCTTAGTAGCAACTCAAAACTTAAAGATTCTATATTTACATTTTTAAGCTCTTTCTCTACTCCATATAGTTCTTTAAACTGATTTAAATACCACATGTCTATTTTAGTCAGATCATGAATACGCTCTAGAGGTACTCCTAATTCGATAGCATCGTATATAACAAATACCCGATCCCAGCTTGGATGTTTTAGCTTATAAAGAATCTCCTCATAATCTGTATGTCCTTTACCATCTGCTCCAAGTCCGTTTCTGCTTACTTCAAGAGATTGTGCTGCTTTATGCAATGCTTCCTGGAAACTACTTCCGATTCCCATTACCTCACCTACCGCTTTCATTTGTACACCAAGCTCTCTGTTTGCACCTTCAAACTTATCAAAATCCCACTTTGGTATTTTTACGATTACGTAATCTAGTTCAGGTTCGAACAAAGTACCGTTTTCTACATTTCCTTTCTTGGTAATCTCTTTTAGGGTGTGACCTATTGCAAGTTTAGTAGCTACTTTTGCAATTGGGTATCCTGTTGCTTTAGAAGCTAATGCTGAAGAGCGAGAAACTCGTGGGTTAATCTCAATTGCGATAATATCTTCTTTTTCGTCGGGACTAACTGCAAACTGCACGTTACATCCTCCAACAAACTCTCCTATATTAAGCATGATTTTAATCGCCATCTCTTTCATACGATTGTAGCAATCATCACTTAGAGTCATAGCTGGAGCAACTGTAATGGAGTCTCCAGTATGGATTCCCATTGGGTCCATATTTTCTATAGTACAAACTACTGTAATATTATCATCCTTATCACGAAGTAGCTCTAACTCATATTCTTTCCAACCAAGTAATGCTTTATCTATTAACACTTCGTGAATTGGTGAAGCTTCTAAGCCTCGTTTTAATAATAAATCAAATTCTTCCTTAGTGTGAACAAATGCTGCTCCACTTCCTCCTAAAGTATAGGAAGCTCTAATAATTAAAGGGAAGCCAAATTCTTGAGCTATTTCTTTTCCGCTTAAATAAGAGTTAGCAATTTTTGCAGGTGCAATTGGTACACCTATTTTATCCATAAGATCTTTAAACTGATCTCTATCTTCGGTAATTTGGATAGCAGCTATATCCACTCCAAGAATTCTAACCCCATATTCATCCCAAATTCCTTTATCATCTGCTTCCATGCAAAGGTTCAATGCTGTTTGCCCTCCCATAGTTGGAAGAACGGCATCGATATTTGGGTGCTTCTGTAAAATCTCTTCAATAGATTTTGTTGTAAGTGGTAATAGGTAAACATGGTCTGCCATCGACGGATCGGTCATTATCGTCGCTGGGTTAGAATTAATTAATACGGTTTCTATTCCATCTTCGCGTAATGCTCGTAATGCTTGTGATCCTGAGTAGTCAAACTCACAAGCTTGTCCAATTACAATGGGTCCAGAACCAATTAATAACACTGATTTTATAGAAGTGTCTAAAGCCATAAGTGTGTGATATTATGAGAGGGTTTTTATTAATTAGTGTATAAAAAAAAGGTGTTGTTTTTAACAAACAACACCTTTTTCTATATTGATGAATACATTATTCATTATTTCTTGTGACGTAATTCAGAAGAAACAGAAAGTTTTTTTCTACCTTTCGCTCTACGTGCAGCCAATACTTTTCTACCGCCTACAGTGGCCATACGCTCTCTAAATCCGTGTTTATTTTTTCTTTTTCTCTTTGATGGCTGAAATGTCCTTTTCATTGCTATTAGTATTATTAATTCTTCTGAAAAATATTTTTATCTAAATCTCGCTTGACTTCGTTTTAAAGTCGCCTGCAAATATACAAAGGTTTTTATGTTGAACAAATCTTTAATCAAAAAAATATTAGAATATTTTCTATGCATTTTTTACTGTTTTATAGTCATTTAACTACATATAATAATCACATGCATTAATCAAAGTATGATTTAAATAAACCTCCTATATTTATTCGGACTGCAAGTCTACAAATTATACGCATACTATTCTAAAAAACATTGTATAAAGTGATATAGAGCACCTACTTAATTTACCTACACATATACCCTCTACTATATAGTAAGTAAACCTAAAAAATACATCGATACTTTTTGGCTATAATTTAGCTTATAAATTATGGTAAGAGATGTAATTTTGCTACCTTATACTACATCTTTATTATTAGGAGCTATGACAAGACCTCAAGTAGCTTTGGTTATCGGTATACTGGCGATTTCTATTTTCCCAGTACTTATCAAATTGGAGTTGGCTCCAGGTGTTATTTCGGCATTCTATAGAATGGCTTTTTCAGCTATACTATTAATTCCTTACGTATTACTAACAAAACGCTTTAAGCTTCCAAAAAGAAAATATCTTTTATTATCTATACTCTGTGGATTGATTTTTGGAATGGATGTCGCAGTATGGAATATCTCTATTCAAGAATCTACTGCAACGCAAGCTACTTTGCTTACTAATTTATCACCAGTATGGGTGGGGTTAGGAATGTTTTTATTTTTCCCGAATAAACCCAAGAAAAATTTTTGGTTTGGTACTATAATAGCTCTAATGGGGATGATAGTACTTATAGGAACTGACTTTATATTAAGTCTGTCTTTCGATCGCGCTTTTATTTTTGCGATTTTATCTGGAATACTCTACGCTCATTATATGTTAATTAGCAAAAACATATTGTCCAAAGTTGATGTTCTTAGCTTTATGAGTATTACTATTTTTAGTGCTAGTGTATTCTTAGGATTTGTTAGTTATTTCTTACAGCAACCATTTAGTGGATTTGGAAATATGGGTTGGACCGTTCTTATAATTCAAGCTATAGTTTGCCAACTACTCGCATGGTTACTACTTAGTTATGCTACACAACAGATGCGTGCTACTAGAGTTTCCATTAGCTTACTGGCTCAAGGATTTATTTCTGCATTATTAGCTTGGATATTTTTAAAAGAGCAAATTACAAGTCAAATGATTATTGGCGGTATTATACTACTTATAGGTATTCGTGTTACCTTTATTGAAAAATCTTTCTCATCAATAAGAGTTCGTAAACGTAACCAACGATTAAAATTGAATTAAGTCAAACAAACACCTTAATACAATACTATATTATAGAAGAAACTAGAATAGCAATAATACTCTTAAGTTTCTCGTATATTTTATACCTTTGCAAAAATTAAAGTAAAGCACATACTTATGTTTAATAAAATTTATAAGCTAATATTAGCTGTATTAATTTTCGCTTATGCGATATACCAATTTATCGAAGGTTTTATTGGGAATGGAATAATGTATATACTACTAGCTGGTGTTTTTGTATTCTTATATTTCAAAAACGAAATGATATTACTAGCATTCCTTCGTTTACGTAAACAAGATTTTCCGGGCGCAAAAAAATGGTTAGATAAAATAAAAAATCCGAAAGCTTGCTTAGTACCAAAGCAAGAAGGATACTATAATTACATTAATGGACTTATGGTTTCTCAGACCAATATTAATGAAGCTGAGAAATATTTTAAAAAAGCTGAAAAACTCGGACTTAATATGAGTACCGATATGGCAATGACCAAGCTAAACCTTGCTGGAATCGCTATGACAAAAAACCGAAGAGTAGAAGCCGAAAAATTACTATCGGAAGCTAAAGGTCTAGATAAACACAATATGCTAGGCGAACAAATTAAAATGATGCAAGACCAAATGAAAATGGCACGAAATCCTAGACAACACTTTGGTAAAGCTGCACAACGAGCTGCACGAGGTGGAAGAAGATACTAGACCTACTAACGTAGATTAAATAATTTAAAAGACGAGCTTTTGCCTCGTCTTTTTTGTTTTTAGTATCTTGTTACTTAGCATCTAATATCATATTATGAAAAACCCAGTTTTAGTTATTCTCTTAATTATTCTATCCATAGGGAAGAATATAGCACAAAATCAATCTATAAAAGATTTGGACTTGTTTTTCGATTTATTAGAAGAACATAATCAGTTTATGGGTAGCGTTCAATTAATTCATAATGAAGAGGTTCTTTACGAACGCAGTATTGGATATAGTGATATAGAAAGCAATAAAAAGGCCACGGCAAAAACTCTTTATGCAATAGGCTCGATTACTAAAACGTATACCGCTACACTCATTTTAATGGCTATAGAAGAAGGGAAAATAGATTTAGACACTCCTATAGATAATTTTTTCTCCGAACTTTATAATGCAGATAAGATTACAATAAAAGAATTGTTACAACATCGAAGTGGCATTCCTAATATTACTAGTGAACAAAGTTACTTAGAGTGGAACACCAAAAGGCAATCACGTGATGATATGTTAAACAGAATGAAAGAATACACTAGTCAATTTGAACCTGGAACTCATTTTTCTTATAGCAATTCAAATTATATTTTATTAACCTATATACTAGAAGACTTATATAAATTAGATTTTGCAGAGATTCTCAAAGAAAAAATCACCGATCCTTTTGGTTTAAAAAACACTTTTTTTGGAAAACCATTTGATACAAATTTAGATGTTGCTTCCTCTTATTTATATCAAGGGGTTTGGGAAAAACAGCTGGAGACCCATTATACTGTACCAATAGGTGCTGGGGCCATTTTCGCGACAGTTTCGGATTTAAATAAATTTTCTAAGGAATTATTTTCTGGAAATATTTTAAGCGCAGCAAGCATGCAGCATATGTTAGATATAAACGATGGTTATGGAATGGGAATAATAACTTTCCCTTTTTATAATATGGTAGGGTATGGTCATTCTGGAGGAGTGGATGGTTTTCAATCTTTTTTTGGTTACCTTCCATATGAAAACATAGGTTATAATATTTTAAGCAATGGAAGTCGCTTTTCTATAAACGATATAGGCATCGCATTATTAAGTGCAGCAACAGAGAATGAAATTATTATTCCAAACTTTATAGAATGTCAATTAACCGAAGAAGAGCAGGAACAGTACATTGGAGTATATAGCTCCCTAGAGATACCATTTAAAATTACTGTTGGTAAGAGTAATAATGGATTAAAAATTCAAGCAACTGGACAACCAACATTAGAATTGGACTGCGAAGAAGAGGCGCATACTTTTACCTACAATATGGCGGGATTAAAAATAATTTTCACCCCAGAAGAGAATAGCTTCCGATTATTTCAGAGCGGTGGTGATTTCTTATTTATTAAATCAGAGGAATAATACTCTAATATATAGTACAAAAGGCGAGTAGTTTTAAAAACTACTCGCCTTTTTGAATTATTATTCAAAAAACACAATTCGATTTATCTTCTTTCGATAAGTATACCCCATAAGTAAAAGGCCTTTATATCTTTACGAATTTTAACGGTATGAGCATCTACTACTTCGTAAAAATCTGTACCATCCAATTCCTCATCGAAAAGTGCATGAAGATCATATTTAGATTTTTTAGAAAAATGTAATACGTACCAATTATCTTCTTCCGTATAATTTCCTACTTCTTTTATATATCCTTCTTTTCCTGCTTCTATTGAAACTGGCTTCACTTCAAACACAAATTGCCCACTATCATATAATCCTAAGAAAATATTTGCAACATCATTTCCAGCAGCATTATATACCAAGTGCTCTTTGCCTAAAGGAATACTTTTATTTGCTCCACAAGCAAATAATAAACTAGAAAGTAATATTATTCCAAAAAATCTTTTCATCTTCAATATTTTACCTTGTTAATCTTTTGTACTTAATACGTTTAGGCATAATATCTCCTCCTAATCGTTTACGTTTATTCTCCTCGTAATCACTAAATCCACCTTCAAAGAAGTATACTTGACTATCTCCTTCAAAAGCTAAAATATGTGTACAAATTCTGTCTAAGAACCAACGGTCGTGAGAAATAACTACAGCACAACCAGCGAAGTTTTCAAGTCCTTCTTCTAATGCACGCAATGTATTAACATCCAAATCGTTCGTAGGCTCATCAAGTAAGAGCACGTTACCTTCTTCTTTTAGTGTCATTGCTAAATGCAAACGGTTACGTTGTCCACCAGAAAGTGTAGATACTTTTTTATTCTGTTCATTACCACTAAAGTTAAAACGGCTTAAGTAAGCTCGAGAATTAACTTCTTTTCCACCCATCATAATAAGCTCTTGTCCTTCGGAGAAGTTCTCCCAAATGGTTTTCTCTGGATCAATATTAGAGTGTGTTTGATCTACATAAGCAATTTTTGCGGTCTCTCCTACTTCAAAACTTCCGCTATCTGGAGTTTCTTCTCCCATAATCATACGGAAAATAGTAGTTTTACCCGCTCCATTTGGACCAATAACTCCTACAATACCAGCTTGCGGTAATTTGAAGTTTAAATCTTCATAAAGCAACTTCTCTCCATATGCTTTCGAAACATTCTTTGCTTCGATAACATTCGTTCCAAGACGCGGTCCGTTTGGAATATAGATTTCTAATTTCTCTTCTAAATGTTTTTGGTCTTGGCTCATTAACTTATCATAGTTATTCAGCCTAGCTTTTTGTTTTGCTTGTCGGCCTTTTGGTGCCATTCGTACCCATTCCAACTCACGCTCTAATGTTTTTTGACGTTTACTTGCTTGTTTCTGTTCTTGTGCTAAACGTTTTGATTTTTGATCTAACCATGAAGAATAGTTTCCTTTCCAAGGAATTCCTTCTCCTCTATCTAATTCCAAAATCCATCCCGCAACATTATCTAAAAAATAACGGTCGTGGGTAATAGCGATAACCGTTCCTTTAAACTGAGCTAAGTGATGTTCTAACCAATGCACACTTTCCGCATCCAAGTGGTTAGTAGGCTCATCTAGAAGTAAAATGTCTGGTTCTTGCAAAAGCAATCTACATAATGCTACTCTCCGTCTTTCACCACCCGAAAGAACTCCAATTTTTTTGTCTGGCTCTGGCGTACGTAATGCATCCATTGCAATTTCCAGTTTGGTATCTAGTTCCCAAGCATTTGTTGCATCAATTTTATCTTGAAGTTTTGCTTGCTTGTTCATCAGCTCTTCCATTTTATCTGGATCTTCATATACTTCTGGTAAAGCAAACATATCGTTTATCTTATTGTACTCATCTAGTACATCTACAACTTCCTGTACCCCTTCTTTAACAACTTCGATAACCGTTTTATTCTCATCTAATTGTGGTTCTTGCTCTAGATAACCAATAGAATATCCTGGAGAGAAAACCACATCTCCACGATAGTTGGTATCTTCTCCAGCAATGATACGTAGTAGTGTAGATTTACCACTCCCATTCAATCCGAGAATTCCAATCTTAGCTCCATAAAAAAAACTAAGATAAATATCTTTAATAACTGGAGTTTGTGCTCCAGGGTATGTCTTGGTTACCCCAGACATCGAAAAAATAACTTTTTTATCGTCTGACATTTTTATAAAATTACATTCAACAATTCCTACGTGCAATTACACACGCCCTTTCAAGGCATTAAATACCCATGCAATAGCTAGAAAACCGATGCCAACGGTTGCAAATCCCCAACCAGCAACCTCATAATACCTTACAACACCTAAAGTTATAAGTATGATTCCCATAATTACCATTATAATGGTAGCCCATGTTAATACGGTATTTTTATTCATCATTTTACGCTGTATTTATATTTGCAATTTATTAATCAAATAAAATCCATTTACAAATATCGGTAATTAAACTAGTATTTTCCCAATGTACAACTAAAGTTTCGTATTTTAGCTACCAGTTAAAAAAAAGCTAAAATCAGGACATGAACATCAAATTCAATCAAAACGAAGATCATAATAAGCTACAGCTTTCTGACTTACGTAAGCGTCTAGCTGTAGTCCACAAAGGAGGTGGCGAAAAACGTATTGAGAAACTTCACAGCCAAGGGAAACTTACCGCAAGAGAAAGAATAGATTATTTGTTAGATAAAAACTCTAAGCAAATTGAAATTGGTGCATTTGCAGGAGACGGCATGTACAAAGAACATGGTGGATGTCCTAGCGGTGGTGTGGTTGTAGTAATAGGCTATATTAAAGGAAGACAATGTATAGTAGTTGCGAATGATGCAACAGTAAAAGCTGGTGCCTGGTTTCCAATAACTGGGAAAAAGAATCTACGCGCACAAGAAATTGCTATTGAGAACAAGCTACCTATTATTTATTTAGTAGATAGTGCTGGTGTTTATCTTCCTATGCAAGATGAAATTTTTCCAGATAAAGAACATTTTGGTCGAATTTTTAGAAACAATGCAGTAATGAGCAGTATGGGGATCACCCAAATTGCTGCTGTAATGGGAAGCTGTGTTGCTGGTGGCGCATATTTGCCTATTATGAGTGATGAAGCGATTATTGTAGAAAAAACTGGAAGTATTTTCTTAGCAGGAAGTTACCTAGTTAAAGCTGCAATTGGAGAAAACATTGATAATGAAACTTTAGGTGGAGCTACTACTCATAGTGAAATAAGTGGGGTAACCGATTATCATGCCAAAGACGATAAAGAAGCATTAGATACAATTAAGAATCTTGTGAACAAGATGGGTGAGGTTGATAAGGCTGGTTTTAATCGAATAGAAAGTAAAAAACCTGCTAAAAATCCAGAAGAGATATACGGGCACCTGCCTGCTAGCCGTGCGGAGCAATATGACATGCTAGAGATTATTGAACGATTGGTAGATAATTCTGAATTCGAAGAATATAAAAAAGGATACGGAAAAACTATTCTTACAGGATATGCTAGAATCGATGGTTGGGCTGTAGGTATTGTTGCCAACCAACGTAAAGTAATGAAGAATGGAAAAGGAGAAATGCAATTTGGAGGAGTTATCTACTCCGATAGTGCAGACAAGGCTACTCGATTTATTGCTAACTGTAACCAAAAGAAAATTCCATTAGTATTCCTACAAGATGTGACTGGATTTATGGTTGGTAGCAAAAGTGAACATGGTGGCATTATTAAAGACGGTGCAAAAATGGTAAATGCAGTGAGCAACTCAGTAGTTCCTAAATTTACAATTGTAGTAGGAAATTCCTACGGTGCTGGAAATTATGCTATGTGTGGCAAAGCTTACGATCCTAGACTTATCGCAGCATGGCCGAGTGCAGAATTGGCTGTAATGAGTGGTAATAGTGCTGCAAAGGTATTGTTACAAATTGAAACAGCATCGCTTAAAAAACGTGGAGAGGAAATTACTCCTGAAAAAGAAAAAGAACTGTTTGATAAAATCAAATCAAGATATGACGAGCAAATTTCTCCCTATTATGCAGCTGCAAGATTATGGACCGATGCTGTTATCGACCCATTAGATACTAGGAAGTGGATTTCTATGGGAATAGAAGCTGCGAACCACGCTCCTATTGAAAAGAAATTTAATATGGGAGTTTTACAAGTGTAATTTATCTGGAATTATAAAACAAAAAAGGATTCGAAGTTTCGAATCCTTTTTTTGTTTTTCTACAGTATGTAATTATTATAAATTAACCTATAGCTTTATTTAATATCGGTTGGATATGGGAAAAGTAATTGTATCCCTTTACGTTCCGTTTGTGATTTTGCTTCTTCTAAAAGTTGGAACAACTCCTCACCTACAGCTTCCTTAGCAAAGTCTTCCGCTGTTTGTGTAATACCATATGAACGAAGTATTTTATGTAAATCATACTCAAATACTGGATATTCTTTGATTTGATACATATCTAGGTTTACTTGTTCTGCTGCATATTGAAGTGCTGCATCTAATCCACCCAATTCATCTACTAATCCATTTTCTAATGCTTCTTCTCCTGTCCACACACGTCCTTGTGCAACTTCTTCCACCTCATCCATCGTCATTCCGCGACCTTCAGCAACACGTTGTTTAAACAAATCATAGGTAATCAAAATGCTTTCGCGAATAAACTCTTCTTGATCTTCGGTCATATCTTCAAATAATGAATATGGAACCGCATTTTCATTTGTCGATACCTGTTGTGCATTAATCCCAATTTTATCTGCTAAACCTTTCACATTAGGTAACATTCCAAATACTCCGATACTACCGGTAATCGTTGTTGGCTCTGCAAAAATCTTATCAGCACCAGCTGAAATATAATATCCTCCAGAAGCTGCAACATCTCCCATAGAAACGATAACAGGTTTTACTTTTTTAGCTTCTTCTAATTCCTTCCATATTAAATCACTTGTAAGTGCACTTCCCCCTGGAGAGTCTACACGAAGAACTATTGCTTTAACTGCTTTGTCATTCTTTGCTTTGATGATCGCTTCATTCATTTCTTTTGGTCCAATTTTTCTAACACTACCTGAACCATAAACAATCTCTCCTTGTGCATAAATAACAGCTATCTTATCCTTGTTATATTTATAATTTAGTTGATTACCAATTTTATTTGCATAACTCAGCACACTAATTCGCTTAAGGTTATCGGTGTTTTTTATTCCAACGGCATTACGTAAACCATCTTCATATTCACTATAATAAGCTAACTTATCTGCTAAGCCCACTTCGATTGCTTTTTCTGGTGTACGTGCTAATAATTTATCCGCCACTTCGTTTAAGTACTCTGCATCTAGGCCACGGCTATTTGCGATTTCATTACGAAGATTAGACCAAATAGAATTTAGGTAAGAAGAAATCTGTTCTCTATTAGCCTCACTCATCTCATTATCTAGGAATGGCTCCACCGCACTTTTATATTTCCCAAGACGCACAACTTGCATTTTAACACCCGTTTTCTCTTGTAAATCTTTCATGTACAAAAGCTCTGCAGAAAGACCACGGAAATCCAATCCTCCAACCGGACTTAGGAAGACGGTGTCTGCAACAGAACTCAAATAATAATCCTTTTGAGTATATATATCTGCATAGGCAGTTACAAACTTACCAGAGCGTTTAAAACGCTCTAATGCTTCACGAATCGTTTTAGTTTGAGTTATACCAGTTTGTATAAATTTTGGCTCAATGCTAATTCCTTTTATATTATTATCTGTAGCCGCATAATCAATAGCATTTACTAAATCAAAAAGACCATCTTTATTATTCTCATCTAAAAAAGAAAAGTCTTTATACCTTACTTTCCCTGCATTATCCAAAACAGGATAATCCAGAGTTAATTCTAAAATACTATTATTTGCTACTTTTGTATCGTCTTTCCCCATTTTAGAGACAAAATATCCCGCTATGAACAAGAAAAAGAAACAGATAAACAGAAAAACAAATATTCCTGTTACTGTTGACAGTACGCGTTTAAAAAAATCCATTCTCAATTAATTATTTTGTTATATAGTATTAGATAGCTATTCTACAGATTTGTTACATCTATTTTTTAAATTAATTCTAAAGTTGCTTGGCGTTTTATTTTTCCTGTATCCGTCCAAAGGAAATTTTTAAGATAAAACACCTCTTTTGGGACTTCGTATTTATCTAAATCTTGATAAGCAGTTTGTAATGCTTCTTTAGGTAATGATTTTTCACTTTCAATTAATAACACTACCTTATTACCCAATATTGTATCCGGGAGAGAGCCAATAAAGAAATTACATGATAAATGTGGCGATAATTTTTGCTCCACTATTTCTGGATGAATTTTCACTCCACCGGAATTAATCACCGAGTCGAATCGACCTTTCCACTCAAAACTAGTTTCTGATTTTAGCTCAACTACATCATTTGTAGTTAAAACTCCTTTATGAACTCGAGGCGCATCAATAACCAAGCAATTTCGATTGTCTACGCTAAAATGTACATTTTTGGTAGCCTGATAAATTTCTGTGGCATTTGGGCCATTAATAGGTCGTAACGCAACATGTGAGCAAGTTTCGGTCATTCCATAACTAGCATAAGCTCTACTTTGTGAACTTTGCAATTGTTTATGCAAGTCGGCATCTACAGCACCTCCACCTATTAATACTATTTTGGCTTTGTGTAAATCAACTAGACTATGATGCACCTGATAAGGTGTCATCGCTACAAAATCATATTCGTTATTGGCTAATAATGGGTTTTGCGAAGGTGGTACAAAGTCTAGTTTCCATCCCATATGCATAGCACGAACTAACATCATTTTCCCTGCAACAAATTTAGCAGGCATACAAAGTAAAGCAGTCGTTTTAGCATATAATCCAAAATATTTTGCCGTTGCCTCTGCACTAGCTATCATATGTTCTTTTTGCAAATGAATAGGCTTAGGAGTTCCTGTAGAACCCGATGTTGTTAACTCAATAGTAGAATTTGAGTTAAACCATTCGAGTAGAAATTCACCTATTTCTGCGGTGGATATATCAGATGCATTCCGTAATTCATTGGCATATTCTTTCCACTCATCTAAATTACTATTCCCTATACCTTGTAAGCGGAATTCAGGATGTATTTTAAACTGCCACATATCTATATCTGTTCTTCAATAATTGGCTTTTGCACTTTGCCAAAAAGTTTTTCTTTATATCCGTTCCACTTATATTTTTTTGATAAAATCAATAAGTAAATCGGTAGCAATACTAGTACAAAAACAAATACCTCTGTAAACACTTGTGGTTCGGAAACATCTTTAAATATTGCATGGGTACGGAACACCGACCAATCTGCTGTTACAAGTAATGCTGCCATAAGATTATTACCTGCATGATAACCTAAAGCAAGTTCCATTCCTTCATCCATCAAAGTAATAATTCCAAGGAATAATCCTGTCCCAACATAATAAACCATCACAAAACTGCCCATTTTTTCTACTTCTGGATTAAAGAAATGTAAAAATCCAAAAATAAGCGAAGTCAATATTAATGCAGCTGCTCTACTTTTACTATTCACTCCTATTCCTTGCATTAGGTAACCTCTAAAGAGATATTCTTCAAAGCTGGTTTGAATTGGGATAAGCACAATGGCAATAAAGAATAAAATCAAAAATGGATATAGTTCAAATTGAAAAATGTAATTTTCTGGATTAACAAAATAATCTATCATCAAAAAAATCACAGTTGGTATACTAACTAATAAGAACCCAAATAAAATTCTTTTATAATCTACTTTTCTTCTTGTAGTCGTGAGATCTTTTATTTTTTGTTTGTGTAAATAGCGTACCATTAAAAACAAACCTATCAATCCAAAAAGAAAACCTAAAAGCATAAGGAATAAGGTTAAATTGGAGTCTAGAGTACCCATTAATACATTCTGATTGGCTAACTCCTCTAAATTCTTGCCTTCTTTTGTTAACTGTATACCTGCAGCTATGATTAAAAACACTCCTCCAATTTGAGAAGTAAGAAAGGTGAGAATAACCCCAACTATATACATCCAAGCATGATGCAATCCTTTATATGCGTTTTCTATAAACATCTTCGATTATTTATTTAATTGGATGATTCCTTTTAATTGCCAATCTCCTGATTTACTATAATGTAATTTCCCATTATCCACAATTAATGGTGATGGAATGTTATTGGTGTATAATGACCCAGTACCTAATCCTTGAGGTAATGGACTATTTTTAGTATAAGTATACTGTGCAATTGCATTCAAACCTATATTGCTTTCTAGAGCAGAGGTAATCCACCATCCTGTATTTACTTTTTCTGCTAAAGAAATCCAACGGTCACTACCTGTAAATCCACCAACTAAACTTGGTTTTAAAATAATGTATTGAGGTTGAATCGTTTCAATAAGTTTTTCTTGCTCATTCTCATCTACTACCCCAATCAATTCTTCATCTAGCGCTATTGGCAATGGTGTTTCTTCACACAATCTAGCCATCTCTTGCCACTGACCTTGTTTTATTGGTTGTTCTATTGAGTGTAATTCTAGACTAGCCAATTGTTCTAATTTACCCATAGCTTCCTTAGGAGTAAAGGCACCATTTGCATCGACACGTAATTCGATTTCTTGTGCAGAGAAATCCTTTCTAATAGATTGTAATAACTTAAATTCTGTATCAAAATCAATTGCACCGATTTTCATCTTTATACAATGGAATCCTTCTTTTAGTTTAGCCTCTATTTGTTCTTTCATAAATGATTCGCTACCCATCCAAATCAGTCCATTGATATCGATAGCGTCTGTAGCATTTGTAAATTTTGAAGGATATAATTCAAATGGATTTGTTTCGCTTTCTAGAGACAGAAAAGCAGTTTCTAATCCTAATTGAATAGATGGAAACTCTCTTAACTCATCGAATAAAATTTCTTTATCTAGATTAATGTTTTTACAAGTCCATGCTAGCTTAGATTCATAATCCGGCCTGTCATCAAAACTAAGTCCTCGCAGAATTCCACATTCACCTATACCCCATTTACCATCCTTATAAAGCATTAAAAACCAAGTTTCCTTGGTTTTTAATACGCCTCGAGATGTACCACTAGGTCTTTTAAATTCTAAAATATGTTTTTGATAATTTGCTTTAATCATATTTATAGTTCGAAAGATTCTCCAATTTCAAATAGCATTAAGTCTTTGCCAGCATCGTAGAATTTCTTCTTTGCTTCGGCATGATCAATTTCGATAAATCCGAAAGTATCAAAATGCACTCCCATTACTTTGTCACATTCTACAAAATCACTTGCGATAATTGCATCATCTATATCCATAGTGAAATTATCTCCAATAGGTAGAATTGCCAAATCCAGCTTAGTGTACATTGGAATTAGCTTCATATCCATAGTAAGAGCAGTATCTCCTGCTATGTATATGTTTTTGTGCTCGCCTTCTATCACAAATCCACCTGGTTGTCCACCGTATGTACCATCTGCAAACGAACTGGTATGTACGGCGCAAACATACTTTACAGTACCAAATTCAAACTCCCATTTACCACCATGATTCATTGGGTGCACCTCAATACCTTTATTTTCATAATAGGTTGCTATCTCGAAGTTACTTACTATTACTGCACCTGTATTTTTTGCAATAGCTTCAGCATCTAGTGTATGATCTTGGTGAGCATGTGTAAGCAAAATATAATCGGCTTGCAAATCGTTAATATCTATTTTCCCATCGACCAATGGATTTCCACTGATAAAAGGATCTACTAAAATATGTTTTCCGCCAATCTCTAATGCCAAACTGCTATGGCCGTAAAAAGTAATTTTCATAATTGCTTTCTATTTTTTGTCGTTTAATGTTTTGTTTTATCTCTAGAATATTTTTATCTAAAAGTATGCGAACTAAAGGTACAAAATACCATAAAGAAGACCACTGCTCTATGCATTTATTTACATCAAAGCTTGTACGATAAAGAATAGTAAAGAATAAACAAAAGTAGACATAGCTATCTTTTTCAATTCTGGATCTAAAAAAGCTGGTGTTTCATTTCGCCAAACGAACAAAATGTTTTTAAATAAAGGTATGAAAGCTAAAAGTGGTATTAATCCCCAAGCATTCGTTTGTTTCCATTGGAGAATAGCATAAACTATGGCACTTAAAAACGCTATAAGTATTAATGCTACATGATAAACTTTTACTTTCTGTGCTCCAAGTAGTACAGCAATTGTATTTTTATTTACTTTTTTATCAGATTCTTGATCTCTCATATTATTAATATTAAGAACTGCAGTGCTTAATAATCCGATGGTAATTGCCGGAAGGACAATAAATTCTGCAATGGAATAACTATATAAATAATACCCTCCCATTACACTAAGTAATCCAAAAAATAAGAATACAAACAAATCACCCATTGCACGATAGCCATAAGCCGATTTTCCTACTGTGTACTTGATAGCGGCTGCAATAGAAGCTATACCCAAAAAGAAAAACAACAGAGAAATTCCAAAATGCTGTTCATTAAAAGCTACATATATAAGTGTACAAGCAATAAGTAAAGTAATTACTGACGTGACAATAATACCATTTCTAAGTTCTTTCGCGCTTAACAGTCCACCTTGCATAGCTCGAACTGGGCCTACTCTATCTTCATTGTCAGTACCCTTAACACCGTCGCCATAATCATTAGCAAAGTTAGATAAAATTTGAAGCCCTAAAGTAGTCAATAAAGCCAATATAAAGATGGTTATCGAAAATCGATTAATGGATATAGCAGCTGCCGATCCAACTATGATTCCTGCTACAGAAAGTGGTAATGTTCTTAAGCGTGCTGCAGATACCCATGCCGATATTTTGTTCATAATTTTTCTTTTGGATTTGCAAAAATACATTAATTATTTATTTTGTATTTTTACATGTCTAAAATAACACATTTTAAGATTATGAGAGATATCGGTTTGTTAATGCTTCGCTTAGGTTTTGGTGGTGCTATGATATGGGGTCATGGCTATATGAAACTTATGAATGTTATCAGTGGAAAAATGGAGTTCATGGACCCTATTGGAATCGGTGAGGCTCCCACTTTAATACTAGCAACTATCGCAGAATTAGTATGCTCTATCCTAATAATCATTGGATTCAAAACTAGAATTGCTACTATCCCTCTTATCCTAACTATGTTTGTTGCTGCTTTTGTAGTACATGCAACAGACGCTTTTGGAGGTTCTAAAGAAATAGCAATAGTATATCTAATTGGATTTGTAAGTATAGCTCTTACTGGAGCTGGAAAATATTCTATTGACCGCGCTTAAGCAAAGACTCTAATCAAGAGTTCTTTCAGCAAATCTTGGTGGGCAAGGTTACTTGCCCCCACTCCTTTGCTCATCATATCCAATTCTCTTAGATCTGCTAAAATAGCTGATACACGACGTATGGGATAAACACGCGCTGCATCGCTATATTGGTTTATAAAATACGGCGAAACACCCAATACTCTTGGAGCTTGACTCTTGTTATCTAATGCATGATATTTCAATAAGCGAGTAAAGAAATTATGCATTAAAGATAAGGTTAATACAAAAGGGTTACCTGAAGAGTCTTGCGAGAAATGCTGAATTATCTGGAATGCTTTTTGATAATTTTTTGTACCGATAGCATCTTGAAGTTCAAAATTATTAAAATCCTTACTTATTCCTATATTTTCTTCAATATGTTGAGGCGTTATTTCGGCTCCTTTCGGCACAATTAACTGTAGTTTATCCAGTTCATTTTTAATCTTGCTTAAATCTGTACCTAAGAATTCTACAAGCATATAGCTAGCTTTGGCACTAATGGTATTTCCATTTTCTTTTATTACAGATTGCATCCAGTTTGGAACTTGATTTTCATATAACTTTTTACTTTCAAAAAGTACCGCCTTCTTAACAAGCGTTTTGGTAATTTTTTTGCGTTTATCTAATGTTTTATATTTATAACAAAACACAAGAACAGTAGTAGGCATAGGGTTATCAAGGTAAGACTGCAAACTATCTATTTGCCTAGCTAAATGCTGTGCCTCCTTAATAATAATCACCTGTTTCTCGGCCATTAAGGGATATCGTTTGGCATAAGAGATTATTTCGTCCATCCCTATATCTCTACCATACCACACGGTTTGGTTAAAACCCTTTTCTTCTTCCGTCAAAATACTTGTTTCGATATATTTTGAAATCAGATCGATAAAATAAGATTCTTCTCCCATTAAAAAATACACCGGAGCAATATTCCCTTTACGGATATCATTAATAATATTTTGAGCTTTTTGTATAGGCACGAATTTCTATTTTCTACTGGTTAGATACATAAGTCTTTATAATATAAAAAATGTAGCTTTGCATTCTATGCAGAA